>JAUXCD010000133.1 GCA_030619085.1 Candidatus Zixiibacteriota bacterium | reverse complement strand
GTAGATCGACTCGGAGTAGCCGTCGTTGTACTGAATCGCTACCTCGACATCGACATCATCCTTGCTCTTGCGGAAATGAATCGGTTTTTTGAATATGGGCGTCTTGTTCTCCATCAGATATTCGACGAACGATGACAGACCGCCCCTGAATTGGAAGATCAGTTGTTTGTCAGCCACCCGGTGATCGATAAGCTCAATCTTCAGACCCTGGTTAAGGAAGGCCAGTTCGCGCAGGCGCGAAGCAACAATGTCAAACTTGATTTCGACTTTGGAAAAAATCTCGGAATCAGCCAGAAAACTGACCTTGGTGCCGGACTTTTTACGATTACCGGCCTTGGCCACTTTCTTCAGCGCATGACCGCGAACGTACTCCTGCCGGTAGATGTCACCATCGCGAGCGACTTCCACGATGCACCGTTCGGACAGGGCGTTGACCACCGAGACACCGACGCCGTGCAAACCGCCGGAGACTTTGTAGGAGTCGTGATCGAACTTTCCGCCCGCGTGCAGGGTAGTCATTACCACTTGCAGCGCCGAGACCTTCTGCTCGGGGTGTATCTCCACCGGAATACCGCGTCCATTATCGGTGACCGTTACCGACTGATCCTCGTGAATCTCGACTTTGATATAATCGCAGTAACCGCCCATAGCTTCATCGACGGAGTTATCCACAACTTCGTAAACCATGTGGTGAAGACCGCGCTGGCCGGTATCGCCGATATACATAGCGGGGCGACGTCGGACAGCCTCCAGCCCTTCGAGCACCCGGATGGTGGTAGCATCGTACTTATGGCCGTTGGCTTTTTCTGTCATATCCTCTTTCTTTTTCTTCTCCAGTTGCTCCGCCTGAGTTGTCATTGAGATTACTATCCTTTCCCACCCCGAATTAACTGAATCTTCTCCACCGCCCGACCGTATGGCATGCTCTGGATTTTCTTGAGAATGGTTTCGGTTCTCATCGTCAGTTCCTGCCGCCAAACGTCTTTTTCAACGGCGACATAAAGAACTCCCTGTTCATACCGGACGGCACGAGAGATGCCGGCAATGGTATCGCCGACGATTTCCGGCCAGTTGGCCACGGCTTGCCAGCCGTCGTAAGTGCGCGATAAGCCCAGCGAACGCATCAGGCTGTCAACAATGCCTGAGATTGGTTTCGGGCGCCGCGAGAGGCGTTTCATGTTACTATTGTAAGCCTTCATTTAAGACCTAAAAATAACATATTTTAAATATTTTGGCAAGTAAAAAACACCGGTTATCTTATTGTAAATAAATGCGTTACGGCTGATGTGAGACTGTTTTTTGACCGGAGCCAAGGGGCACTGAAGTTCATATCTAAACGGGCGAAAAACCCAAAAAAAGCGGCGGGCCCATCTGCCCGCCGCCGTCCCGGAAGCGCTCTTGCGAAACACAGGAGTTGGAGAGATTTTCCTTAAGTCGTTATCGTCTTTTTCTGATATCCCCTGATCCGCGGACTCTTCGGTCCACGTGATCGGGGTCACCGTAGTAGCTGATATCGCCACTGCCGGTGATGCTGGCATCCAGAAGTTCATCGGCGTAAACCCGCACATCGCCCGAGCCGCTGATACTCACGGTCACCTCGCGTGCGGTGAGCTCACGAGTGTTGATATCGCCGCTGCCGCTGATTCTTATTTCGAGTTCTTCCGTATGTCCGTCCACGGTTATGTCGCCGCTGCCGCTGATAGCGAGGTCAAGGAACTCGCCTTCAAAGTCCTCAATGATCACGTCACTCGACCCCGATATCCGCACGGATTCCAGTTTGGGCAGGGTAATATCCAACTGGCAGCGCCGTGACGTCCGGAAACTGCCGCGTGAATCGATCTTCAGCACATCGCCGCGCACTCTCGTCCGGATGCGGTCCACAAGGTTGTCATCGATAGTCAGAAGCACTTTCTGTTCATCGCCGAAAGTGATATTGATATCCAGACCGGTCGACGATTTGATAGCTGTGAATGATTCCAGGTCGAGTTCCACCGTTTCCAGGTCTCCGGACCCGTGCTCTGCGTTGCCGAACCAGCCTATACCGGCCTGTGCCCCGCCGCAGAGAAAAAACATGACCAGCAATAGACTTAAAATGACTTTCTTCATAACCTCCTCCTGATCATTGATCTCTCATATACCTCATCTTACGGAGTCCTTCTGGCAATGTTTCATCACGGCGCATCTATTGCGGCAGCTACCCGTCCGGTGCGGGTTTGGTATCGGGGTTCTGTGATTAAAATTCAATTGTCTGGATACTAAAGGGTTACGTCTGACAACTTGACATAAAACGCTTTTGAAGTATCTTATATAAAACAATCTTATAATTCATGGATTCCTCAAAGTGAGAAAATACATTCTTTGGCTGACGGTTTTGGTTCTGTCCGTCGCTACGGCCGGTGCGGCGACTATCAACGTCCCGGGCGACCAACCGACAATCCAGGCGGGTATCGATGCCGCCGCCCTCAGCGGCGACACCGTGCTGGTTGCCCGCGACACGTATACAGGTGATGGCAACCGGGACATTGATTTCGGCGGCAAAGCGGTGGTCTTGCTATCTCAAAGCGGACCGGATGTCACTATCATTGATTGTCAGGGTACCGAGTCCGTGCCGCATCGCGGGTTCTACTTCCATACGGGCGAGGACTCGACTGCGGTAGTCGAAGGCTTCACCATTCGCAACGGCCATGGTCCCCTGCACGGGGGTTTCGCACCGGTATCACGAGGCGGTGCTATCCTCTGTGATTCGACCTCGTCGCCCCGGATAACTAACTGCGTATTCGAAAACAATGCTGTAGGCTCGCTCGGCGGCGGGACCGGTGGCGCGATTTACTGCACGGGCGGGTCTTTGCCGATCATTGAGAACTGCCTCTTCAGCGGCAACACGGCCAGCGGCGGCCTGCAGGCTCAGGGCGGTGGGTTCGGCTCTAAAGGCGGGGCGGCCGTCTTTGTCAACTGCGTTTTCACCGGCAACGACGCCAACCTCGGCGGCGGTGCGTATATCGAGGACTCCGTTGCGTATTTCGATAATTGTGAATTCACCGGCAACTCGGCCACAGTTTATGAGGATGGCAAAACCGGCGGCTCCGGGGCCGGGATCTTCCTGTCGAGGTCAGCGTCGCGCTTGACCAATTGCGTTTTCAGCGAGAACATCTCATACCATTACGAGGGCACCAGCAATGACGCTGCCGGCAAGGGTGGTGGCCTGACCTGTTACCGCTCAGCCGCAGCCCTGGTCAACTGCACTTTCAACGGCAATATAGCTGAGCCACCCAGCAGCAGCACCGGCGGTAAGGGCGGCGGTATCTATTGCGTGAAAGCTTCTCCGCTCGTTGAGAGAACCATCATTGCTTTCAACGAGTCCGATGGCATCTACTGTGACAGCGCTGACTCCAACCCCATGCTCTATTGCTGCAACGTTTACGGTAACGACAACGGCCTCGGTGACTGGGTCGGTTGTATCTTGACGCAGGATAACGTGGCGGATAATTTCTCGGCCCATCCGCGTTTCTGCAGCCTGTTTCCGCCGGACCTCACTTTGCAGGACAATTCGCCGTGTGCACCGGATAACAGCCCCTGCGGTGAACTGGTCGGCGCTCTTGCGGTTGCCTGCCCGGCCAGCGCGGTTGAGGATCAGGACAATAGTGGTGAACTCCCGGACATGTTTACCTTGAAACAGAACTACCCCAATCCGTTCAACCCCGCTACGACGATCGACTATGCCCTTCCGGAGCGCCTGCACGTCACTCTGACAGTGTACAACGTCCTGGGGCAGGAAATCGCGACGTTGGTCGATGAAAGTCAGGCGGCAGGCTCACACCGCGCCATCTGGCACGGAACCGACAAGCAGGGACGGCCGGTATCCTCCGGGGTGTATCTCTATCGGTTGAGCACCGAGAAGTTCATGCAGTCGAAAAAAATGATTCTGCTTAAGTGATTTAAGAAGAAACAATCAGTTCCCAATACGGAGAAAGCCTGTTGAGTCTCAGCTCAACAGGCTTTCGTGTATACAACACCTACAAAAGGATACGCAAGAAATCCGTTCGCTTGCCTAAGGTTCATACGTGGTGTGGGTAACTGACTTCAATTTTTTGCGATTCGGATGTTTTGGTGACGGGATAAAGAAATCGGCGCCCTCTTTGCGGCGCATTCTTACCGTGTAATCCTGACAGCCCTGACATCGCCTTATCTTTCCCAGGGCATCACGCTTGATCAGTCGTTTCTTTCGGTGAGTTGGCGCAAAGACCGGTTCACCGATAATTTTGTATCCCTTGAACGGGTCTTCATTGTCGATAAATTTTACTCCGGCAATCACGTTGTTAGTGCCCGGCTGGTAGAGCGTCGCTCCGGGGCATTCGATGAAAACGTAATCATCCGGCGCCTGGTCATCGATCAATACCTGTAGCGATGGAATTTCGTCGGAGTTACACTGCAGGCACAACCAGACACCGTTTTGCAGTACCAGGTCGCGTTCGCAGTTGATGCATTTGTGTTCTTTAGCCATAATTCTCCGGCTGCTCGCCCAGCATACAGGCCGGCCCTCCAGTTGCCCGCTCTGATGGATGGGAGCGTTTCAGTTTCGCTGCTATACAATGCAAGCCGTTTGCCGGAATCGACCATTGGTCGTAAGTGGTTGACCATGAATGGATTATCTGAGAATATGGCTGTTTCGCGAGGATTTCAGCGGAGATATATTGGTGGGCTCATCCCACAATCTGTGGAGTTATCCCTTAATCAGCAGAATCAGCGAACACCCGGCCGCCGAGAACGGCAGCAGGGTCATAAAGGAGTGAGGAAGAAACATCGAACCCAGCGCCGCGAGAATAACGGCGGGCAGAACCAGGTAGCGGAGAATTTTGAAGATGAAGTGGACGATACCCCAGATGGCCAGAAAAACCACCACCAGGCCGACCAGATAAAAGGCCAGCAGGCCATACGGGCCGAAATTTTCGGCGGCCATCGTTGAGAGTATCTCCACCAGGCTCACCAGCCCCCCGATGAGACCGAATACAGCCTCGATAATATTCTCCAGTAAACTCAATGGCATCTTTTCAAGCACGGGGTTGGTACTTTTCTCAGTTTCGAATTGACGGTAACCCTCGATATCAGCGCAGAAAGTTGTCTTATGGATGCAGACCGAGAGGTAATGATTTCAACAGTAATAATAGGGCGAAAAGACTACCTTGGCAAGCGATTTAAGCTAAGCAGGGATTTGTCCACGCAAAGCCGTCTGGTGCTTTGCTCATGGACGGGCAGCTATTTGAATTGAATACCGACAGTATATGCCGGTAGGGTATTATCCTTTAAACAGGAGAATCAGAGAACTGGCTGTTACCGTAACCGGCAGCAACGCAAAAAACGAGTACGGCAGAAAAAAGGAACCGACAAAAGCCAGGGCCGCCGCTGGGATGATCATGTATTTCAGGGTCGAAAACGTAATCTTTGCCAGTCGAGAGATCAGGAATACGGCCAGAGCCGCAACAGCGATATAAGCGGCGATCAGACCGCTCTGGCCAAAGTTCTCCAGTATGAATCCTTTGGCGGAACCGAAAACACCGGAATACTGCTCGGCTGTAGCCCCGGCCTGCCGGGAAATATCCTGAATCTGACTGACAAGCTTACCGTCAAGCATAATCGGCCTCTTCCAGCGGTTCGATCGTAAGGGTCGATTCACCGACTCGCATCAAACCCTCCATCCTCTGGGTGAGAAAGTTTTTCGACGTTATCCACTTGTGAGAAACCTCCAGGATTTCCTGCCGGTCGAGATCGCTCTCCCAGTCAAGAACCACCTGATCGAATTCCCGGTCGTCTACGACGAGGTTGTCCATTGTCAAAACAAACTTTACTTTCATCCCGAAACGTCCTGGCTTCAAGTTAGTCTTACACTTCGAAACATAGCCTTTGCAAGACTGATGCCACCGAACGGGAATAATCACACCCGTGGATTAAGTTGTTATTTACGAGAGGTTTACAAGGGGCCAAGCACGTAAAAACAGGGTTCTGAGCAGTCTTTTGCCCCCGGCCGAGAGAGGCTTTGTATGGACACGAAGCCATAGCCTGTAGGTAACAAAACCCGGCAGCCAAAACGGCCGCCGGGTCTGTCGTATTATGGAATTCTTTTTGAGCGCGAGCTCCGAAAGGCCTGATACCACTGATAAAAGTGTGTTAAGGACAACAGTCCGGCGAGGTTGAACTGTTATCCCTGAGGGGTTCATCCGTGACTCCAGGGAAACCCACGGTATCCGCCGTATCGAAGTACGCTCACGACATTGTAGATGTCTTATGATGTTCTTGCAGTGTGAACCACCGTCACGGTCAATCATCCGTTGATGGTCATGATCGGTGGTCTTACTCCATAGGCCGGTACTCCATGCTTAGGGTTTAGCTCTCCGGCGATTCGGGATACATGCCAGGCAGGGAGGGAGTTTCGTTAAGGTGCTTCGTTGGTCTTGGAGTGAGGGTTTGAAAGCAGCGCCCGGCTCTTAGGCCACGGCTCCTGCTCTACTTAAATATAGAAAAAACCTGCAATGTGTCAAGTGAAATGTGGTCACTGACCCTCCGCAATTGCTTTGGCAGCAACGCCTTGATGGGTGTCTTGCATTAGTGTTTTGAATTGCCTATATTTGCCTAAGTCAAACAGGGCAAAAGACCGAATGCATAGACGAGATTTTCTCATAAGAACCGGTCAAGCGGTCGCGCTGGCCGCGGTAACCGGAGGCGCCGGCATACTGTTTCACAACCGCGAGGTGGGCGGATACAGTCCGATCCTCGCGGTCAAACCTCAGTTCCAGATAGAACCTGACAGCTCCCTGCCGGCCGTCACTATGGCGAAGAACCTTGATCCCATAACCGCTTTGCATCAGTCGCTCGACGCTATCGGTGGAATCAGACGTTTTGTCAACGCCGGAGAACGCGTTACAGTAAAACCAAACATCGGATGGGATCGTCTTCCCGAGCAGGCGGCCAACACCAATCCCTTGCTGGTCGGCGAGATGGTGCGTTTGTGCCTTGAGGCCGGTGCGGCCGAAGTGGTGGTGACCGACATGAGTTGCAACGAGCCACGCCGGTGTTTCCTGCGCTCGGGTATCAGGGAAGCCGCCGAAAAGGCTGGCGGCAAGGTAATCCTGCCGGTCGAGGACGACTTCGTTCAGGTCAATCTCGATGGCCAGATGCTGACAACATGGCCGGTGCTGAAACACTTCGTTCAGACCGACAAACTGATCAACATGCCCATTGTTAAACAGCATTCGCTCTCGCAGTGTACCATCGCCATGAAGAATCTCTACGGTATCCTTGGCGGACCTCGCCATCAACTCCACCAACAGATCGACCAGTCAATTGTGGATCTGGCCCGATTCTGTACGCCGACCCTGACGGTGGTGGATGCCACCCGCGTGCTCCTTCGCAACGGTCCGACGGGCGGCTCGCTGGACGATGTCGCTGCTGAGAATTCGGTCATGTGCGCCACCGACCAGGTGGCCGCCGATGCCCGCGGAGCGGAGTTTTTGGGACTGCAGGCCCACCGCGTGGGGCATATTCGACTGGCGGAGAAATCCAGCCTGGGTACGATGGACTATCGCGCCGCCGGCTATAAAGAAATAGTGTAATGACTATCAAAACGACTCGAAATCTTCGGCGTC
>JAUXCD010000174.1 GCA_030619085.1 Candidatus Zixiibacteriota bacterium | reverse complement strand
GCAGTTGGCCAAGGAAGGCACCACGCGCCGTCAAATCGGCCGGGAGAAATTCCTCGAGCGGACCGCCGAGTGGGCCAACCGCAATAAGGGACTTATCCTGGGGCAGCTCAAGAAGCTGGGCTGCAGTTGTGACTGGGAGCGCACCCGCTTTACTCTCGATGAGGGCCTTTCGCGCGCGGTTGCCGAAACTTTTAAGCACCTGTACGAAAAGGGGTGGATATACCGCGGTCACCGCATCGTCAATTGGTGTCCGTCGTGTCAGACGTCGCTGTCCGATGACGAGGTCGAACACAAAGATTTCGACAGTCATCTCTGGTACATCAAGTACAAGCTGAAGGGCTCCGATGAATTCCTGTCGGTCGCCACGACCCGTCCGGAAACGATGCTGGGTGACACGGCGCTGGCTGTCTCCCCCAAAGACAGCCGCTTCAAGAAATATGTCGGCAAGACCGTCATCCTGCCGATCCTCGAGCGCGAGATACCGATCGTCGCCGACAATTTCGTTGATCCCGAATTCGGCACCGGCGTTGTCAAGGTCACTCCGGCTCATGACCCGAACGATTTCGAAATCGGCCGCCGTCATGATTTGCCCGAGATAAATATCCTCAACACCGATGGCACCCTCAACGAGAATGCCGGGAAATTCAAGGGACTGGATCGCTTCGAAGGCCGCAAGCAACTTCTCGAAGAACTGAAGAAAAAAGGCTTCCTGGAAAAAATCGAACCGTATGATCTTTCGGCCGGCACCTGTTACCGCTGCCATAATATCATTGAACCATACCTCTCCGACCAGTGGTTCGTAAAAATGAGCGAAATGGCACAGCCGGCTATTGATGCCGTCAAGACCGGCAAAGTGCGCTTCTATCCTGAATATTGGTCGAAGACCTACCTGCACTGGATGGAAAACATCCGCGACTGGTGTATCTCGCGGCAACTCTGGTGGGGACACCGCATACCGATCTGGTACGCCGAGGATGGCACCATGTTTGTTTCGTCGGAGCGCCCCACTAAGGACGAATGTCCCGGCTATGACCCGGAGACCCTTACCCAGGACGAGGATGTTCTCGATACCTGGTTCTCTTCGTGGCTCTGGCCCTTCTCGACTATGGGCTGGCCGGAAAAGACCGATGACCTGCGCCACTTCTACCCCACCCGGGTGCTTAGCACCGCTTCGGAAATCATCTTCCTGTGGGTGGCACGCATGGTCATGGCGGGCTACGAATTCATGGGCGAGGCACCTTTCACCGATGTCTATATCCACGGCACTGTCCGCGACGCCAACGGCATCAAGATGTCCAAATCACTCGGCAACGGCATCGACCCGCTGGAGATTATCGACAAGCACGGCTGCGACGCGCTTCGAATATCGCTGACGCTGGCCACTCCTGACGGTCAGGACCCCTGGATCAGTAAAAACACCTTTGAGATCGGCCGCAATTTTGTCAATAAGCTGCACCAGGTTTCGCGGTTTGTCATGATGCACCTTGACGGTCACGACCCGGAACTTGACCGCGTCAACGATGACGACCTCGTTCTTTTCGACCGCTGGATTCTTAGCCGACTGGAACGAACAATTCAGTCCGTGGAATCATCGCTATCTGAGTACCGTCTGTCCACGGCCTCCAAGACGCTCTACAATTTTGTCTGGAACGATTATTGCTCATGGTACATTGAGCTGATCAAACCGGATCAGCCCCGGCAGCCGATTCGAGAGGGATCGTTGAACGTCGCCACGTATGTGCTTTACCGCATCCTGAAACTTCTGCACCCCTTCGTGCCTTTCGTAACCGAGCAGATTTACCTTGATCTGACGGCGCTCAAGAAAGATTCGCGTCCCGAGACGATCTCATTCGGACCGTGGCCCAAGACGGTTGGGGAACATATCGATGACAAGCTGGAGCAGAGTCTGGAACGAATCCAGGCGGTCGTCACAGCCGTGCGTTCGGTCCGGGCCGAACTGAATGTTCACCCCGGCAAGCGCTCCGACCTTCACATCAAGGTTGATGACAAAGCGTTCGGTGACCTTCTTGAAAAGCATATCGATTACTTCCGGTCGCTGGCCCGGATCCAAAAACTCTATGTCGGTACCGACCTCAAAAAGCCCCCTGTGTCGGCTTCGGCCGTCATTTCCGGCGCCGAGATATTCATCCCGCTGGAAGGGCTGATTGATATCGAGGTCGAGAAGGCGAGGCTCCAAAAGGATCTCGACAATCTCAAAGGACTTCTGGTAAAGGTCTCCAAAGAGCTGGCCAATGCCGACTTTTTGGCGAATGCCCCGAAGGATATCATTGAGAAGGAAAAGGTGAAGAAAGAGGATTTCCAGGAGCGCATCGAGAAGCTCAACAAGAACCTCGAGCAGATCCTCGGCTGGTAAAACCTCGACCTCACTTGTCCATAAGTTTTTTTCAAGCGCAGATCATCCTGGTCTGCGCTTTCTTATGATGTTTCAACCAATCTTATCGGCGATTCCACCGGACTGTCATCGAAAAGTGCAGACTATTTTTGTTTTCTCAGCGAATGCGATTTACTTATCTTAGCCTATGTTTGAAACCAACCCGCTATATTCCATAACGGTCCATTACCTGGCCCCGGTCGGCGCGGTGATGTTGCTGGGACTGCTGGGCGGTAAGCTCGCCAGAAAAATCAAGCTGCCCAAGGTCAGCGGCTATCTGCTGACCGGCATCGTAATCGGTCCTTCCGTACTTCGCCTGATCTCGCCACAGATCGTCGAGAACCTCTCCCTGCTGAGTGATATCGCCCTGGGCCTGATCATGTTCGGCATCGGTGGCGTTTTTGAAATACACCACATCCGTTCCGTGGGCAAAAAAACGCTGTGGCTGACTGTAGCTCAGTCGGTCGGCGCCGTAGTGTTGGTGACTGTCGGGCTGCTGGCGGTCGGCATGGATTTATACCCGGCTATGCTTCTGGGCACGCTGGGTATCGCCACCGCTCCGGCGGCCACGTTGCTGGTGGTCCGTGAGTACGAGGCCAAAGGCGATTTCACCGATACCCTCATCACTATCGTGGCGACCTCCAATATCGTTTGTATCCTGGCTTTCGAACTTGTCTTTGCAATCGGCGAGCTGCCGAGCGATTCCAGCTTCCTTTATGCCCTGATCGGTCCCGCGTATGAGCTGGGCGGCTCACTGATCGTGGGCGGCGCCGTGGGCTACATGATATCAAAATGGGAACAGCACATCGATGACCAGGCGGAAATGCTGATGATCATCGCGGCCGGTGTGATGCTGGTGACAGGCCTGGCCTTCAGCCTGCACCTGCAGCCGCTGTTTGCCACCCTCATCATGGGGGCCGTGACCACGAATCTTTCGCTGATGCACCGGTTGGTGTATATCGAATTGCGCCAAATAGAACAACCCATTTATATCGCTTTCTTCGTCCTCGCCGGCGCCTCCCTCCACCTCGACCTGTTGCCCGGCCTGGGCCTGGCTGGTATCACTTACCTGGTGACGCGTATTATCGGGAAGGTTGCCAGTATCTATTTCGTGAGTCGTTGGATGAATTTCAGCAGCAACATCCGAAAATACCTCGGACTGGGTATGCTGGTTCAGGCAGGCGTGGCTATCGGTCTAATCGGCTTGGTTAACGACAGCAATCCCGAGGTCGGCGCCATCGTAACGCCGATGGTCCTGGCCACCGTTCTCATTTACGAAACCGTCGGCCCGCCGATAATCCGTTGGATTCTGTTTAAAGCCGGTGATGTTCCGGAAGGATAAAAGGTGAAGACCGCCTGCAGGGAGCGGAGAATACTCAAATATAACGGAGGGGATTCGTCCAGTTAGAATCTAATTGCAATTTTTATCCGACCAGCCCTGAAGGAGTTCTCGGATGGGCTTGGCGCCGGCCGTGTCAGGGAATGAGGCCATCTGAAGCGGAATGACATTGCCAACCTCAAGTCGACTCTCCTTGGCCAACTGCCCCTTGATAAGCGACACGATCCTTTTTACCACTGTCTCGGCTCCCTGGCGCGACGTTTCCGGCATTAACAGACCCAGTTGGTGCTGATCCATAACCGAAACACTATCGATTGCCCGGACATTGCGGTTGACAATATCCAAAACGGTCTGGAGGCTCTCCGTACGCTGATCTTCAGGAATTTGATTAAGAAATGACAGATCCAGAACTGTCAAAGAAATGAATATACTATAGCGCTCCGCCCTCTGTAACTCTAACCCCACTTTTTCAATAAACGGACTCTGTGACACGTTTTCCATCGCTGGTTTCCTCGGGTGAAACACCGGTCCAATGCTATTTAGCTTTAATTATTGTAGCAATTACCGTTCCGTTTGGAATCTGTAGCAGAAAACTTAGAAAAGATTTCCCCTACAAATGGTGGCGCGTATAGCGAACAAATCTTAACTCCTTAACTACGAGCAATATTCGAAAACACAAGGAGTACCCCTCGGGCACAATTCAGCCTTCGAGCAGCCGGGTTGTCTGCAACAGTATGCTCATATTTTGCACAGCAGCATACAGTATATCCCGGTCACAAGGATTTATGGAAATGTGTCGGGGGTTATTTGACGGAATTAAGCTCGTAGTCTTTTATCTTATACAGAAGCGACCGATAGCTGATTTCAAGCAGGTCCGCCGCCTTGCGCCGATTCCAGTTGGTCTTATTGAGGACTTCAGCAATCAGCTTCTTCTCTTCTTCGGCCACTTTCTTCCCTACTCTGGCCTTTAGAGAGTAACTGTTTTGCTCGCCGGATAGCTCCGCAGGCCCAACCGGAACGGGCTGCGGTTCGATCTGAGCTGCGGGTATTGGGATGCCATGCGAACTGGCGATAAGATCCCGGATTATCTCCTCATCGCCTCTGACAATCACTTGCTTGATCATGTTTTCGAGCTGACGGACATTGCCCGGCCAAGCAAAATTCAGCAATTCTTCTATCGTCTCGGCCGACAAGTGGCTGACTTCCTTCTTGTAGAGCTTGTTGTACTTGTCAAGAAAATGGTTGACCAGCAAGGGAATATCCTCGCGTCTGGATCTCAGCGCCGGGAGAAAGAGGCTGATCTCATTGAGCCGATAGTACAGATCGTCACGGAAATTCTTCTCTTGTATGGCTATCTCCAGGTCGCGGTTGGTGGCGCAGATAATCCGGACATCAACGCGAATATTGTGAATACCGCCAACACGAACGAACTCCTGCTGTTCGAGTACCTGGAGAAGCTTCGATTGAAGTTCCAGTGGCATGTCACCGATTTCATCGAGGAAAATAGTCCCCTTGTCGGCCACTTCGAAACGTCCCTGCTTGGTCTTGTGCGCGCCCGTGAAGGCGCCTTTCTCATATCCGAACAGCTCTGCCTCCAGCAGGTCTCGCGGGATAGCGGCACAGTTTACTTTCATAAACGACTTGGACTTGCGACTGGACAACTGATGCAGTGAGCGGGCCACAATCTCCTTACCGGTGCCCGATTCACCCCGAATCAGGACGGTCAGGTCCGAATCGGCAACCTGCTCGATGATCTCTTTCACCTTCTGCATAGACTGGGAATCACCTATGAAGCCACTGTAAGCGACGCGGGATTCCAGTTCGCCTTTGAGTTGAGTCACTTCTCTTTTGAGCTTTCTGCGCTCCAGGACAGAATTGATGTGAATCTCAACTTCCTGAACGTCAAACGGCTTATTGATAAACTCGGCTGCTCCAAGCTGAATGGAATCCACCACGTATTTCGTTTCACCGTGGCCAGAGATCATGATAACTTCCGGTCGATTCTCGGCTTTCTTGAGTTTTTCCAGTACCTCAATCCCGCTCATACCCGGCATTTTGATATCCAGGAGAATCACTTCCGGGTTCTCCGTCGTGACCATCTGAAGTCCTTCCATACCGTCACTGGCCGTAACCAGTTCAAACTTGCCGGACAGCCCCTCAGAAAGTATCCAGGCAACCTTGGGATC
>JAUXCD010000023.1 GCA_030619085.1 Candidatus Zixiibacteriota bacterium | reverse complement strand
CTGGTTCCCGGGTGACAACAGCGTGTACGACAACGTTGACGGCGGCGGTCCTCGCGAATGGCTCTGGATTTACTTGAACGACTACAGTGAAACACCGAATCCGGACTACCAGGGTGAGGCCATTGGTTATCCGATGCCCATCATGTATTGGCTAACGGTCAACCGCCGTGGCAATGTTCCGTTCTCACCCGGTGCGTCCGGCGAGGATGAGTTCCTGATTGTTCCCAACTACGTCAACACTCCCGCCGATGCCTTTACATTCACCGCGGTGATGCCGCAGACCACTGCAACGGGCCCGGAGAATCTGCTGGACAAGGTCAAGGCGGTACCGAATCCGTATTACCTGTTTGGCAGCTACGACGCGAGTGTTTACAATCGCCAGATCAGATTCACCAATCTTCCGGAGAAGTGCACTATCCGCATCTTCACCCTAAACGGTGACCTGGTCGATATGATTGAAAAAGACGGCCCCGATAACTGGACAACGTGGGACGTCCTCAACGCCAGTAATATCCCGATCGCATCAGGCATATATATCTATGTGGTCGAGGCCCCGGGCTTCGGTCAAAAGATTGGCAAGATGGCGATCTTTCTTGAAGAAGAACAGCTGGGTACGTACTAAACTGGGAAGGAACAAATAATGAAAAATAAGATTGCGATTGTTCTGATAGTTCTTCTGGCCCTGGCTGTCTCTTCGGCCTATGCCGGGAACTTCAAACGCATTGGCACGGCCGGAGCCCAGGAATTGCTGATTCCTATCGGTTCACGCGGCTCCGCCCTTGGTGGGGCGGTGATCGCCGACGTGAGCGGGATCGAATCAATTTACTGGAACCCTGCCGGCCTGGCCACTCTCGAGGGTAAGCAGGCAATGTTTACGCACCTGCCATACGTCGCTGATATCTCCGTTAACTTCGGCGGCATCGCTGCCAACTTCGAGAATATCGGTGTCCTCGCCGTCTCCGCCAAAGTCGTCTCCATCGGCGACATCGAAGAGACTACCGAGGCCGCCCCGGAGGGTACCGGCAGCGTCTTTAACCCGACCCTCGCGGTTATTGGTCTCTCCTATGCGAAGATCCTGACGGCCAACGTTCAGTTCGGCGCCAATGTGCTCTATATCAACGAGCGCATTGCCGACGTTTCGGCGACCGGCTTTGCTTTCGATGCGGGTTTCATCTACGACCCGCGCTGGAAGGGATTCTCGCTGGGCTTGGTCATCAAGAACTACGGCCCGGACATGAACTTCAGCGGCAGCGGTTTTGACCGCGCTTACGAAGCCGCCGGTCAGAGAAAGGTCCAGGGCTCGGCCACGGCGTTCGAGCTGCCCAGCTTCATGAACTTCGGAATGGCCTACAATTTCCTGGCCAACGGACCGAACGATGCTACCCTCATGGGTAACTTCAGGTCCAACAACTTCGCCGAAGACCTCTGGCAGGGTGGTGTGGAGTACACCTACGATAGCAAGTACTCTTTGAGAGTGGGATACAACTACTCTGAACAGGAAGATTACGTGTACGGCGTCTCATTCGGTGCCGGTCTGTCCTATCCAATTGGAGAGACCATCCTCACCTTTGAGTATTCCTGGACGGAGACGGATGTCTTCAACGACAACCAGTATTTCACTGCCAAGTTTGACTTCTAGGATCGACATCCAATGAAAAAAGCCGGGTGGTTATGCCACCCGGCTTTTTTTGTCTTCACATTCGCAGCGTACTGCGATTGCTACTAATTCGTGTGATGCCTCACCGAGATTCTCGTCACATCGCATCGTGCGACATAGCAAGTTGATTCCCGACGTCATCGCAACGAAAAAAATAGGGCAGACCAAAAGCCTGCCCCCTTAATCTCGGATTCTTATTCAGAATCAATTACTGACCGCCCGGACTCAGACCGAGCGGAACAATACGAGCTTCAAGAACCTCAATGGTCAGCTTGTAATCCATTGAACCACCTCCTCAAGATGTTTAACATTATGTCTTCCATCCAATGGAAGACAGGGCGTTCTAAAGACGTTTGCTTACTTTATACCGTGTAAAAAATATACCATGCTCCCGAAAACTGTCAAGTGTTTCGCATCATAATGTTGTTTTTTATTATGGATAACTTTTCCAGCGATGGGAAAAAGATTCGCATGCGGAAAGTAATTACCACCAGGACCAGAACTCAACCCGCATCACGGAATACACTTTGCTACGTATCAGATTGAACAGCGACGACTTACGGATTTCTATCTTGGCATACCCGGTCATCCCTTTGTGCAGCCGATTATCCGCATTGTCCAGTATCACCGACACTGGAAACCGCAACTGCTCACTCTTACGGACTGCCTGCTGGGGTAGATGTACCACCGTTCCCTCAAAAACCTCCGCCGGATACGAACGCACTTTCAATCGCACCCGTTGTCCCGGCTGCACGTGCTTGATGTCGAAGTCGGATACCGGCACCAGCACCTCCACTACCTGCTCGTTGATCACCGATAGTACATTATCGCTGGCCGGACCGGTAACGGTCTTGCCGGCAATCGGTGAGACAAGATACTGGGCGTCCTTCTGCGAAATGAGAAAATCCAACTCGGCCTGTTGTCGAGCGATCTCCGCATCAATGACCGCTTCCTCTTCCGGGCGTGGTGGTGACTGCAGAAGACTCAGATTGGCCTCTTTGTCACGCAACTCGGCGGCCGCGATATCCAGCTCGGCCTGCACCGACTCGAGATTTACGGAAGTGTTCAGATTTTTCTGGCGCAACTCTTTGGCTCGGTTGAAATCACGCAGGAGCCGGTCGTAATTCGTCTGGGCGGCGGCTATCTGCGCCTGCGCCTGCTGTACTGCTTCTTTCTTGGGTGGTGCCTTAAGCAGTATAAGTTGTCGGCGAAGTCGTTCCAGTTCGGCCATGGCGCCCACGATGTCATTGGTGACTTGATTGGAAGTGATCACCGAGATGGTATCATTCGCATTGACCGGTTGCCCATCGGTTACCAGCGGCAGAAGTTCCAAAAGGCCCATTTCGGTGGAAGTCATTTGCATATAACTTGATTTGCTCTCAGGATCATCACCCCCCCGCCTCAAACGCTGTTCCAAAAGGCCGGCGTCATTGAGAATGAGGCTGTATTCGGCGATAGGCCGGATAACTATCTCACCCGAGACCCGGTGCGAGAAGTCAATCACAAACAAAAGCAACACGCCCACCACAACTATCACGATATAAGCCACCAGCCGTACGGGATGTTTGTGTATGTCTTTCATATACCTGATTTGCCGTCCAATCCCTTTGAACAATCCAATGATACTTGACCTCAAGATATACAAAATGACAAGCAGCAACAATAATATTCCTGCCACACCGAATAGGTGCCGGACCAAGGTGAGAATCGACGAAAACACATAAGCGAGAAAGACTACCGAAAACAAAACCGCCAATACCGCATACCGCACAAAGAGTTTCTTCTCGCGCGGCGACACCGACAGCGCCTCAATCGGCCAGCCCAGCAGCTTCCGCTTGAAAAGATTTCCCAGGTATTGAAACGATTTCTGACGGAAATTGGGAATGTCCAGCCAGTCCGACAGCAAATAATAGCCGTCGAGCTTGATTAGCGGGTTGAAATTGAACAACAGCGTGATCCAGCTCACGATTGTGAGAATGCGAGCAACATCGTTAATAGCCGTCCCGGGGATGGTCACCCTCCAGACAATGACCGCGATCGCCATCAAAAACGCCTGCGAGTAAAGCCCGGCAAAAGTGACCGCCAGACGGTGACGCTTGTTGGCAAAAAGCCAGGCGTCGGAAAGATCCGAATAGAAACAGGGCTGAAAATACAGAAGCAAGATGCCCATCTCCCTGACCTCACCGCCGTAATAGCGACACACCACGGCATGGGCAAATTCGTGGAAAGTCACCAGCAGAAAGACGGAGATGATAATCGTCGCGACGGAGCCGAGATTGAAAACGCTGTAGAGGTTCATCGCGAACTGTTCGCCATTGGCCAAAAGCAGTCCTACACCAAGCAGGATCACCGCCAGTTCCGCCGCGAACATCGCCGGACGATGCAGCGGCCGGTAAAGCCGCGTTAACCAATCGAGAAACCGGCCGGGTGAGAACGCCTTTATCTTTATAAAAAGTAATCTCGACAGCGATGACCCGCGTGAGCTGTCGGTGTAGCTCTTACGCGACAACTCTTGCTCCGAACGGCTGTTCTCCAGAAAATACAATTGCTCCAACGCCATTACGAACTGCCGGACGTTGTCCGTATCGATATTAAGATTGAACTTGTCGCGAAATCTCTGCACAACCGTCTCGTACGATGTCACGCCGTCAAGTTGCCGTACCAGGTAGTATTCCGGCTCGCGGAGCCGGAAATAACGTCCCGTTTTCGGGTCTTTGATGTTATAAACGGTCTCCCCTTCGACCTGAGCGGGCGATGAGACCAGGTCCTCGCGAAGTTTGGCGTATTGCGGCATGGGCTCAATTTATCACTTATCCTTCCGTCGGGCAAGACCTCTCCGGTGCGGATCTCGTTGTTATCCACAGCCTGCCGACAACCGCAAGGGCAAACACTCTCTTCAGACCATGTCAGCCGATACTGCGGGCTCGAATATCTGATCTCTACGCACCTTCAATCATTCTACCGGATTCTAAAGTACTTCTCAGTACTCTGGCATTTAACCTAACATTACTGATTCCCTTGGGGCCTCGGTGGTGTAACTCCAGTCAGATTCTTCGGCAAGGACCGCCCCGCAGCCAAAGCCAAACGGGACCTTGCAGCTTCGGTAATCTTATGTACAAGAGCCACTTACGCTCAATGTGCCGGCTGTCATATGGCTGGTTCCGGGGCTCGAACCATAGGCCACAAAACCAGCCTTTTGCGCCGACGGAAATTGGAATTCGGATGGTGGATAAGCTGCCGGTCGACCAATCTGAAAACACTTGATAACTGCAACGACAACAGAAAGTTAAGCTATCCGGAGAATGTTCCGATAAAGATATAAGATAAGAACAATTACGATTTGGCAAGGGGCACGACCAACGATGAAGCAGACAAAATACGAAACAACGGTCAACAGCCACCACAATACAGTCATCGACAGCGATAAAGCGCTGAACGATGATGCGACTTCACCTCTCGGCATTCTGGCCGATCTGGAGGCAACGCTCAACGGTGTGGCTGACGCTAATCCGCGTATTAGCGAAAAACGGGCGGACGATTCTGCCGACGTCACCGATCTGAAGGCATTACTGGAAGTATCACTGGCAATCAATTCTTCGCTGGTGCTCGACGACGTGCTGCAAATCGTCATGCACAAGGCGATCGAGCTGATGCAGGCTGAACGCGGCCTGGTCATGCTGCTGGATAAAGACGGAGAACTCACTATCCGTACAGTCCACAACGCCGGCAAAGAGGCCATGAGCGAGGAAGACTCGCGTATCTCCTACTCTATCGCTCACGAGGTCGTCAGAACCGGTAAGTCCGTATATGCTTCGGATGCTCTTTCCGATAAGCGTTTCGCACAGCAGAAATCTATCGTGGAACTCCATCTGCGGTCTATCATGTGCGTACCTATCACTGTCAAGGAACAGATTATCGGCGTCTTCTACCTGGACAATTCCAGCGAAAGCAAGATGTTTTTGAAATCCGATCTCTACCTGTTTGAACTCTACGCACAGTTGGTCTCCAACGCCGTGCACAACGCCGCCATCTATGACTCCCTGCTGGACCTTCAGCACTATAACGAATCCGTCATCTCCAAGTCGCCGGTGGGTATCGTTGTCATCGACTCACAATCACGAATAGCCACAATCAACGACGTCGCTTTTGAGATATTCGAAATCGAAAAAGACCGTGTCGTGCGCCTGGGCCAGGAAGGCGAACGGAGCAATTTCCTTGACCTGCTGCCATCGAGCGAACGTAAGCGCTGGAAGCATATGATCCAGACGGCCCTGACCACCCGGCAGGATTTCTCCAATTCGCGCTATTTCCACAACACTGGCCATATCGAGAAAGTCCTCTCGATCAAGATCTCACCCATTTCACAACTGCCGCAAAATGGCGACGGCGTCGTCATGACGGTTGAGGACATCACCGAGAAGGTCGTGATGGAAAAATACGTGATCCATTTCGAGAAACTGGTCGCCAAGGGTGAGATGGCCGCCTCTATCGCCCACGAACTCAACAACTACCTGGCCATAGCCTCCAGCAACGCCGAGCTTATGTCGCTGCACGTCGACCAGGGGAAATATGACAAGATCAACGTCAACGCGCGGATGATTACCGAGAACATCTTCAAGATCAAGCGCTTCGTTGACAGCCTGATGGAATTCAGCCGCCCGGAGGCCGACTTCAACAGCTACAGTATCAGTCATATGGTGGAAGACCTGCTCTTGTCGCTGCGAGTGCAACCACGCTTCGCCCGTATGCATTTTGACGTCGATCTCGAATCCGACATGCCCGACGTGGAAATCGATGTCGGCCAGATTCAGCAGGTTCTGATGAACTTGTGCAATAATGCCGCCGACGCTATCGAGGAGCGAGCCAAGCAGGAAGAGACCGAGGGCAACTCCTACAAGCGGGTGATTTCTATTGGTGCCCGCTACGATGCCGAGCCGGACCAGGTGGTGATAAAGGTTACCGACAACGGCACGGGCATGTCCGAGGACACCCTGTCGCGGATATTCAACGTCAATTTCACCACCAAAAAGACCGGTCACGGCCTCGGCCTGGTCAACTGCAAGAAAATTATCGAGCAACACCACGGTGTGCTGCACGTGGAATCGACTCTGGGTGAAGGTACCGCCTTCCGCTTGATTCTGTCGCGCTTCCAGCCAAAAGACCAGGAGGGTTGATCGGCATGGGCGGACTCACCCCTCCGTCCGGCTATACGCGCCAAGGCCCACTCGGAGTCGGAGGAACGGCCGAGGTTTTCCGGGCGTATTCCGAGAAACTCCGGCGTGAAGTCGCTCTGAAACTGCCCTTGCCTGACGCGGCAAACGGTGACATGTCGTTTGTCACCCTCGCCCGGCGTGAACTCAAACTAATCGGATATCTCAACCACCCGGGGCTGGTGAGAATACTTGATATTTCGACGGACGAGCCGGGATATATTGCCCTTGAACTCTGCCACGGCCCCACCCTTGACTCACAACTGCCGGTGACCGATCTCCTGAAGGCGCTGAATCTTCTCTCCGCCATCGCCGTTGACTTGGAATTTCTCAGGCTTAACAACCTCGTTCACGGCGATTTCAAGCCCCACAACATCTTTCTTCCGGTCAACTGGGACGACTATGGAGAGAATGACGTATTTTTTGTCAAGTTGTCGGATTTCTCGCTCGGCTGTCGAGTCGACGAGCCGGCCTCGGCCCGCGCCGGCTTGGGGACGGTCGGCTACCTGGCGCCGGAGACTATCACAGACAGTCGAGTATCACACCAGTCCGATCTGTTCGCTCTGGGCGTCATCGCCTACCAGGTTTTCGCCGGCGTTCACCCGTTCATGCAAGATGAAACCGACCCGGTCAAGATTAACAGCCGATGTCGCGAAGAAGAGCCACCCCCCCTGAGCGAATTCCGAAACGACCTGCCAGCAAAGGCGTTAGAGCTTGTCAAGCGCCTGTTGGCCAAAAACGAAACTAACCGCCCGTCTTCGGGCTGGGAGGTCTGCCGTACCCTGCGCGAGGCGGGCGCCACCTACCCGTACGAGAAAATCCTACACCCGTCATGGCTGGTCGACTTCCGCGCTGGCTTCACCGACAATGTTGACAGACTGCTGAAACTGACCGACCGCCAGACAGATCGCCTGGCTGCAATAACTAACGGCGACCTGGCTGACCTTCGCCTGGCACTCTCGATCAACTATCGTCGCGGCGACCTGATATATGATGGCGAGCGCTTTGTCTTTCCACGAGAGATATACTGGCCCCACCACCTGCGCAAGCGGACGCTGACCTCGTTCTCGCAGGCCCCTCTAACAAAAAAGAAAACGACAGTGCTTACCGCCCTGGTCGGGGATGTCGCGATCGCCGAAGCAATCGGTCTTATCGACGGCGACGAAGCAAAAGATATCGAGGCGCGCACGGTTATGCTACTGCGCCCGCTGCTCTCCTCCAGGATCTACCGGCGGCTCTGCCCATCGCTGGCTGAGCGCGCGGCGAAAAGCAAACAGTCTGCTGCCGCGGCACGGCTGTACGTTCAGGCCGGTGATCTCCCCAAATCTATTGACTGCGCCTACGACGCCGCCCAGGAGTTGCACCAACAACACCGAAGCAGTGAGGCGTTGTCATTGATCGATCACGTTGTCTCGTTCGGACAATTGCTGCGCGAAGAGTTCTCTCTCCGGCGGCTACTCATGGTGTACGCCGATATTCTTAAAAACACCGGCGAACTGGTCCGGGGCGAACAGGTGTACCTGAGGATCGCCCGGCTGTACGAGCGACATCCCACCGACCGGCTCCTGGCTGAAACCTACAAGGACCTCGGCGATCTCTACCGCATGAAGCAGGAGATCACCAACGGCCTTGACTCCCTGCAAAAGGCAATGGATATCTACCAAGAGCACGATGACGAATTGGAGGTATCCCACACGCTCAACAACATGGGCAATATCCACTGGATCAGCGGCGACATGGCCGCGGCTCTGGCAGAATACGCCCAGGCGTTGCGCATTCAGCGAAGGCTCAAGGCTGTCCCGGAAATCGCCTCCACTCTCAGCAATATCGGCTCCATCTACGCTATCCAGGGACGAATGGACCGCTCGATACGGCTGCTGACCATGTCACTCAATCTCAAGAGAGAACTGGGCGATCTGGGAGAAATCGCCCGCACTCTCAACAATCTCGGCTACGTCTACCAGATCACGGGAGCCATCGACAAGGCGGTGGAATGTCTCGAGGAATCGCTGCAGATAAACCGTCGACTCGATACCAAAAAGGAGATTCTCTACAACCTGGAGAATATCTCGTCGTTGATGATCGACAGTGGCCGGTTGAAAGAGTCCGTCAAGTATCTCAGGGAAGGACTCAGTCTCGCCAATGAGATCGGCGACAAACCACACACCGGTTCGCTAAAACTGAATATGGCTACCGTTCTGAGTCGACTGGGGCGTCTGGCCGAGGCCGAGAAATGGCTGGACGAGGTTGACCGGATATTTCTTGAACTCGGAGATAAGATTGCCGCCGTCATGGCCAGAACCTGCCGGGCCGGCATCGTCATGAAGGTGGGCGACGTAGAACGCGCCACCGACCTGGCCACGCAGGCGGCCGACACGGCGCGTGAACTGAACGCCAAACCGGAGCAACTCAACGCATTGTTGCTTCTGACCCGATTGCAGACCAACGAGGCCGTGCACCGGACAGCCCGGGCGTTGGCCAATGAACTCGGCTTAAAACGCGAGAAGCTCCTGCTTCAGTTCAACCGCATGGAATCACTGCTGATACAGGGAGATCTGAAAACCGCATCAGAGTTGGGCCGGGAGATTGTCCCGCGGTTGAACTCGATAGATGCCGATGTCGAGTTGGCCAGGATGAACACCATCGCGGCTGAGTTGAAAGCTGCCGAAGGAGAGCCGGGCAAAGCGCTGGCACTCAGCAAGAAGGCCGTTGATCTGGCCCAGCAGTCCGACCTGGCGCTGGAGAAAATAGCGGCGCTGTCTCATCTGGCCAAGCTACAGATGTCACAGAAGGAGTTCGAAGCCTGCTTTGCCAACTACCAACAGGCTCTCAAGCTGAGTCAGTACGTTGCCAAGAATCTTCGCACCGACGCCGACCGCGCCACCTACCAGAACACCCGCCAGGTACAGTTGCTCGTTTCGGAGATAACCCGCCTGTCACAGATTCTCAGCCAAAAGCAGACCGTCTTGACATAAGCATCATTGCGGAGCTTCTTCGGCAAAGTCCCCGTCAACAAGCAACTTCACGTCGGAAGTGGTTGCTGCTTTTCTATTTGTGATTCCCTGCCGGCTTTTGTAATCTATATCATATTGTCAACATTGTAGAGAGGGTGCGAATTATGAAAATCCTTATTTCCACGGTATTAATTTTCCTGATCACATTATCCGCCACGGTGCCATCACAGGCCTGTTCCAGCCTGCTGGTTACCAAAGGCGCCTCGCAGGACGGCTCGGTGATGATCACCTACACCTGTGACGGTGAATTCCACCCCATCCTTGAGAACCGGCCGGCCGCCGATTACCACCCGGGCGACTCCCTGGAAATTACCGACTGGCGCGGTAAAACGTACGGTGTTATCGACCAGGTGGAGCACACCTATGCCGTCGTGGGCATGATGAACGAGCACCAACTGGCCATTGGCGAGACGACCTTCGATGGCCGCAAAGAGCTTCACAATCCCGACGGTCTTCTCAGTTACTGGGACCTCATCGACCTGGCTTTGCAAAGAGCGAGAACCGCTCGCGAGGCGATCACCGTTATGACCGACCTGGTCGCAGAGTACGGCTATCGTTCCACCGGGGAATCGTTCTCTATCGCCGATCCGCATGAAGTCTGGATAATGGAAATGATCGGCCCCGGCGAGGGTGGCCCGGGCGCCCAGTGGGTCGCCCTGAGAGTGCCCGATGGTTATATCGCAGCCCACGCCAACAAAGCGCGTATAGGAACATTTCCGACGGATGACCCGCAGAACTGCCTCTACTCCGAAAACGTCATGTCTTTCGCCGTTGATAAGGGTTATTACGATCCGAAATCTGGAGAGCCGTTCAGTTTCTGCGATGCTTACTGTCCGGCCGACCCGAATAACCTCAAATTCTGCGAGACTCGCGTCTGGAGCTTCTTCCGTCGGGCGGCGCCGTCGCTGAACCTTTCGCCGGACTACAATCGCGCCGTCAAAGGGGCCGAGCGCTATCCGCTGTGGATAAAGCCGGATAAGAAATTAACTGTCGGCGATGTTTTCTCGCTGATGAGAGATCATTACGAAGGGACCGAATTTGACCTCACCCAGGGTATCGATGCCGGGCCTTACGGCTGTCCCTATCGCTGGCGACCCCTGACCTGGACTATCGACAGCGTGGAATACGGCTGGGAGCGGGCTATCTCAACTCAGCAGACCGCCTATTCTTTCGTCTCTCAGTCGCGTTCGTGGATGGTGAACGCTGTCGGAGGTGTTTTCTGGTATGGCGTCGATGACACCTGGACCACCTGCTACACGCCCCTTTACTGCGGCATCAGCGCCTTGCCCAAATCGTATACCGTTGGTTCCGGGCAGGAATTCTCATGGGAGTCGGCCTGGTGGGTTTTCAACCTGGCGGCCAACTATGCCAACCTGAAATACTCATACATGATGCCGGAGATACAGGCGTTGCGGGAGGAGATTGAAGGCAATTACCTCAAACTTCAACCGGCTGTTGAAAAACAGGCACTGTCTCTGGCCCAATCCGACCCGCAAATGCTGACGCAGTTTCTGACAGACTACTCTGTCTCTCACGGCGAGCAACTGGTGGAGCGCTGGCGAGAGTTAACCAGGCATCTCATCACCAAATACAATGATGGTTATGTCAAGGATGAGACCGGGCGCGCCCGCGACAAAGGCTACCCGGAAGGTTGGCTGCGGCAAGTCCTCAAGGAACGTCCCGGCCATTTTCGACTGAAAGAGAGAGAGCCGGGAGTGCCGGAATCAAGACTGACTGATTAGGGATACAATCTATCGGATTTGCCAGTTACTTATGAATCTGTCCTGACCGGGCGATTTCTTAGTCAAGTAAAAGGCTAAATAGAAACCGCTCGGCTTCCGATAATAGTACAAAGGGCAGGCACATGGACAACCAGTTTATACGACAAATATTAGGCGAGAATCAAGAGCTATCCTCCCTACCGCAGACTATGATCGAGGTTCTGCGGGTAGCTCGTGATGAACAATCCACGGCCGCTGAACTGGCCGAGGTAATTCTTCACGATCCCGCTTTGACCACCAAAATTCTTCGTATTGTCAATTCACCTTTTTTTGGCGCCGGTCGTCAGATCGGTTCCATGACCCAGGCGGTGGTGACAATGGGGATGCGTCAGGTGACGGCTCTGGCTCTCTCGTGGTCGGTCTATCGGATGGCCAAAGACTGGAAATCGGCCCTCGACCAGAAGCGGTTCTGGCGGCACTCCCTGGAAGTTGCTATTGCCGCCCGTCTGATTGCCGAGAAAACCGGCTATCCCAATACCGAGGAATCGTTCGTCTCCGGTCTCTTGCACGACATTGGTCTGTTGGTTCTCGAAAAATCATTCCCGGAGAAATTCGGCCGTCTGTGGAATCTGTCAAGGCAAGAGAGGGACTTCTGTGATCTTGAACAGGATATCTGGGGCACCAACCACGCTCGGGTCGGTGAGTTTCTCCTGAGACAATGGCATATTCCGGAAAACATCTGCGACACTGTGGGGCGGCACCATACTTCTTTCCCGCCACAGTCGTCTTCTCCGGAGCAGGTACCTCCTCAGATTATCTGTTTGGCTCATCACATCTCGAAGTTCAGCGTCGGAGCGCAGCGCCGGGCGGACACCGTCAACCTCATGCCCAAAGAAACCCTTCGAGAAAACCTGGGGCTGCCAGCCGAACAGTTGTTGGCCATTGAGAGAGACCTCTTCACCCTGACCATGAAAGAGGCGGCGTACCTGGAAATCGAGATCGGCTCGGACAACGACATAATGATTGAAGCTAATAACATGCTCTTTGACCAGTACGTGACCGTGGAGAGTCTTCTCAGGGAAATTCAGAAGATGCAGCTCAGCGGCATCCGTCCAATGTCCGGCACCGGTCCCAAAGAATCCATCCGCGACCTGGCGCAGCATCTCAACAACGCCTGCGATCTCATCGACAGCCAGATAGAAATCCTCAGAACATCGCTGAATGACAACGCCACCGACAATCTGTCCGATCAGACCGAGAGCACACTGAATACCATCCTCACCGCCGGCGAGGCAGTCCGCCAGACTGCCCTGGAACTGATGCATGAAGGTGAGCCGGAAGACGATACGGATATCCCCCGGTCCCGCCAGACTGCCCCGGCCGATAAATAGCCCATCTAAGACCGTATCTCCCCATAATCTAATCACGCAATCTCGAGCTACAAGTCCTCAATCTCAAACTTAGCACCGCCCGGCCATTATCCTTTTGCCAAACAGTGACATAGCTCATTGCGCCGCGGACCAAGGGCAGTTCCAACTCGCCTTTTCGGTTGATTTTGCCGCGATGGTGATGTATATATTGACACAAATTAAAAGGTGACAGCGGCTTTTCAGGAAAGCACTCGTCTCTTGCGCACCGTTTGAGCCGACGTCAACAGACAATTTCCAAAGGTTGAGGTTTACTGGTATGAAGACATTCTTAGTGACCGGCGCAGTAGGCCAGATTGGATCCGAGCTGACGATAGCGTTGCGGAAGAAGTACGGTGAAAGTAGCGTAATCGCAACTGATATCAAGATGCCGTCCGACCCCGAACTGCGAGATTCCGGCCCTTTTGAATTTCTTGACTGCCTCGACCCCCACCACATCACCCGCGTGATGCAGATTCACAAAACCGATACCATTTTCCATCTGGCGGCCATTCTCTCGGCGGTCGGCGAAATCAAGCCGAACATGGCCTGGCAGGTAAACATGAACGGGCTGTATAACATCCTTGAGGCGGCCCGGCAGTACAAGTGCTCCCTTTTCGTGCCCAGTTCTATTGGCGCTTTCGGTCGGTCCACCCCCCTGGATAATACACCCCAGGATACTATTCAACGACCGGACACCATGTACGGTGTAACCAAAGTCGCCGGTGAACTCCTGTGCGACTATTACTTCAAGCGGTTCGGGCTCGATACGCGCGGTGTGCGCTTCCCCGGTCTGATTTCTCACAAGACCGAACCGGGCGGCGGGACAACCGACTACGCCGTGGAAATCTTCTACGAGGCGCTCAAGCACCGCAAGTACACCTGCTATCTGCGTCAGGACACGTCACTTGATATGATGTACATGCCCGACGCGCTCAATGCCATGATAAACCTCATGGAGGCCGACCCGGCCAATCTGGTTCACCACAACGCTTTCAATGTCACCGCCATGAATTTCACGCCGGCGGACCTTGCCAAAGAGATTCAAAAGCACATCCCCGAATTCGAAATCGACTACGAGATAGACCCCGTACGGCAGGAAATCGCTGATTCCTGGCCGAATTATATGGATGACTCGGCGGCCCGTAAGGAATGGGGTTGGAATCCATCCTACCTGATCGAAACCGTGACCGCCGACATGCTCGACCAGCTTTCCCAGCGCCTCAAACTGCCACATGAACAGAAATCTCGATGATACACGGCATTGGTATAGATCACATTGAAGTGGAGCGTGTTAATGCGCGGATTAATGACAACGAGGGTCTCCGCGAACAACTGTTCACCCCCCGAGAAATCGAATACTGTGAATCCAAAAAATTCGCGGCTCAGCATTACGCCGCCCGGTTTGCCGCCAAGGAGGCCTTTTTCAAGGCTATCGGGACCGGTTGGCGCAACGGCATGGCCTTTGATGAAGTTGAAATAACCAACGATGATCTGGGCCGACCGGATTTGGTCGTGCATGGACGGGCTGGAAAAGCAATAGAAGAAAATAAGATCACTAACATTCAGGTGTCATTGTCACATACGAAAGACTTCGCAAGTGCAATCGTAACACTGGAAAAAACCTGAGGAAACCTGAAATGCCAAACATCGGCAGCTACGACGAAAGAATCAAAGACTTCGATTGGTCAATATCCGAAAAGGAGTTGGGCTACAAAGACGGCGACGTCATCAATATCGGCTGGTACTGCTCCGACCGAATTTGCCAGATGGGCAAAGCTGACAAGCTGGCCCTGCTGTGGGAAAACGCTACAGGTCGGGAGAAAAATTACACCTTCAACGACGTCCGCCTGGCCTCCAACACAATCGGTTCCTTTCTCCGCGGCCTCGGCATCAACGACGGCGACCGCGTCTGTCTGTTTCTGGACAAAATTCCCGAACTCTATCTCGGTTTTTTGGGCATCCTCAAAATCGGGGCCGTGGCCCAGCCGTTGTTTTCGGCTTTTGGGGATGAATCGCTTTATGTCCGGCTGGCCAACGCCGAGACAACCGCTATCATCACCCAGCGCAAGCACGTGGCCAAGGTCCGCAAGATTCGCGACCAGATGCCTTACCTGAAACATATCATCGTGGTTGACTATGATGGCCGCAAACCGCTTCGGGAAAGGGAGATTGCTTTTTCACTTGAGGAGCAGACGCCGGTCGAAGATCTCGAGATATTCCCCACCAAGGCCGAGTCGACATCGGTACTGCATTACACCTCCGGCACAACCGGCCAGCCCAAGGGCGTCCAGCACGTGCACTACTCCCTGATTTCGCAGTATCTGACCGCCAAGTGGGTGCTGGATCTGCGCGATGACGACATTTACTGGTGCACGGCTGATCCCGGCTGGGTAACCGGCACCTCTTACGGCATAATCGCCCCCTGGAGCCTGGGCATCACCCAGTGCGTGCAGGATGCCGGGTTCTCGGCGGAAGCCTGGTATCGGTTTATCCAAAAACGGAAAGTGACCGTCTGGTACTCCGCCCCCACGGCTATTCGCTCGCTGATGAAAGCCGGTGAGGAAATCGTAAAAAAATTCGACCTTTCCTGCCTGCGCCACCTGGCCTCGGTGGGCGAGCCGCTCAACGCCGAGGCGGTGATCTGGTCGGAGCGCGTTTTCGGACATGCCTTTCTTGACACCTACTGGCAGACGGAGACCGGCTCGATAATGCTGACCAATTTCCCCGGAATGAAAATCAAGCCTGGATCCATGGGCAAAGCTTTCCCGGGTGTTGAGGCGACTGTCCTCGACCCCAAAACTTATGAGCCACTCACCGAACCGGGACAGGTTGGGCTTATCGGTTTCAAACCGGGTTGGCCCGCAATGATGCGCGGCTACTGGAATAACGAGGCTACTTACAAAGGTAAGTTTCACAACGGCTGGTATCTCAGCGGCGACCGCTCCAGCATCGACCGCGAGGGCTATTTCTGGTTCACCGGTCGTGACGATGACGTCATCAACACCGGTGGCCATCTGGTCAGCCCGTTTGAGGTCGAGTCGGCTTTGCTTGAACATGAGGCGGTGGCCGAATCGGCGGTGGTGGCCAAACCGGACGAGGTCAATATGGAAGTCGTCAAGGCTTTCGTCGCTCTTAAACCGGGCTTTGAGGCCAATGCCGATCTGGAACTGAAAATTATGAATTTTATCCGCAAGAAACTCTCCCCGCTGGCCATGCCGCAGGAGATCGAATACGTCAATTCTCTTCCCAAGACGCGAAGCGGCAAAATCATGCGCCGCGTCCTGCACGCCAAGGAGTGGAACGAAGAGGTCGGCGACCTCTCCACCCTGGAAGATGATGAATAGGATAAATTTGTTCTAAAAAGGAGATGAATATGGATGACAAGAAAGACGTGGTCCTCAAGTACGTAATTGAGGAGTACCTCGAAGACGAGGACGATGAGATTACCTACGACACGCCGCTGATATCGGGCGGTATTGTCGATTCCTTTTCTATGGTATCGCTCAAGCGGTTTCTGGAGAACAAGTACAGCATTTCTATCCCGGATGAAAAAGCGACCCCGGAAGCTTTCGACTCGGTTGACAAGATTGTTGTCCTGGTAAACGAATTCCTCAAGTAAGTTCGGCACGGGTTACCGACCGGGTTGCCGGCAACCTCTGACAGGTCACGTCCGCTCGCGTGCGTGACCTTCTTTCACGGGATCAATGATGGCAAGTTTGTTAACGAGGAGTTGAGCAATGAGTTTCAGTGATAAAGTCAGGACAGTCTATCAGGAGCAGATAAAGTCCATCCGGGATGCCGGTATCTTCAAGCAGGAGCGCTTCATTCATTCGTCGCAGGCGGCGGATATCGAGGTGGAGTTCCCCGCCGGCTCTTCCCTGAAAAAAGTCATTAACATGTGCGCCAACAACTACCTGGGGCTGTCCTCTCACCCCGATGTGGTCAAGGCGGCCCATGAGGGGCTGGATTCGCGCGGCTACGGAATGTCATCGGTGCGCTTCATCTGCGGTACCCAGGACATCCACCGTGAATTGGAGAAGAAAGTAACCGAGTTTTTGGGAACCGAAGACACTATCCTCTTCCCTTCCTGCATGGACGCCAACGCCGGCGTGTTCGAGGCTGTTCTCACCAAAGACGACGTCATGATTTCCGACCGCCTGGTGCACGCCTCGATCATCGATGGCATCCGCCTCTGCAGCGCCGTGCACGATACTTTCAAGCACTCCAACATGGAGCATCTCGAGAAGAAGCTGCAGTTGCACGCCGACAAGCGGCTGAAGTTGGTCATCACCGACGGCGTGTTCTCGATGGACGGCGACACCGCCAAACTCGATGAGATGGTCGCGCTGTGTGAGAAATATGACGCCATGATTCTGGTCGATGACTCCCACGCATCCGGCTTCATCGGCAAAACCGGCCGCGGAACGCACGAGAAATGCGGCGTCATGGGCAAGATCGACATCATCACCACCACTTTCGGAAAAGCCCTCGGCGGCGCCTCCGGCGGCTGCGTGTCGGGACGAAAAGAACTCGTGGAGATGTGCCGTCAGAAGGCCCGCCCGTACCTTTTCTCCAACACCATCGCCCCGGTGGTCGTCTCCGGCGTGCTCAAGGTGTTGTCCATTCTCTCCGGAAGCACGGAACGTCGTGACAAGCTGGAGGCCAACACGGCATACTGGCGCAAAGGCCTCACTGAAGCCGGATTTGTTCTGAAGGCCGGTGACACGCCTATCGTGCCGGTGATGCTTTTCAACGCCAAGTTGTCGCAGGATGTCTCCCGCGACCTCTACGACGAAGGTATCTATGCCATCGGCTTTTTCTTCCCGGTCGTGGCCAATGGCCAGGCACGTATCCGCACTCAAGTCTCGGCGGGTCACGAAACGCACCACCTGGACAAGGCTCTGGAAGCCTTCATCAAGGTGGGCAAAAAATACGACATCCTCGGTAAGACCAAACAGGAAATTATCGAGAAATACGGCTTATAGATTACACCCGGCAATGGCGACCGGTACACCTGCCGGTCGCCTCACGCACGCCGCGGCGGTTTTCCTCTTTCAACTGACACTTGTCCGGTAGCTTTGCAATGAGTAGTTTATTGATGAACTGCTAATCAAGGAGGCACTCTCATGCGGGCTATAGTTCTCGATAATCCCGGCGAAGCCCTTCAACTTAGAGACATTCCCAAACCGACGCCGAGCGCAGGCGAAGTCCTCATCAAGGTGCATGCCTGCGGTGTCTGTCGCACCGATCTGCACGTTGTCGATGGCGACCTGACCGAACCGGCTCTGCCCATTGTCCCCGGACACCAGATCATCGGCACGGTGGCGGCTCTGGGCGACGGCGTAAGCTCTCTGGCAACGGGTCAGCGTGTCGGCGTACCCTGGCTGGGTGGGAGCTGTGGTGAGTGCCGGTACTGCCTGTCCGAGCGCGAGAACCTCTGTGACCACGCCCGCTACACCGGCTACCAGATCAACGGCGGTTTCGCCGAGTACTGCGTCGCCGATGCACACTTCTGCTTTCCCATTCCGGAGGAGTACCCGGACCTCCAGGCCGCTCCCTTGCTTTGCGCCGGTCTGATCGGCTATCGCTCTCTGCGGATGGCTGGTGACGGACACCGATTGGGCTTCTATGGCTTCGGAGCCGCCGCCCATATTTTGATTCAGGTGGCGCGGTTTGAAGGACGTGAAGTATATGCTTTTACCCGTCCGGGAGATATCAACAGCCAGGCGTTTGCAAAAAAACTCGGCGCGGTCTGGGCCAAAGGCAGCGACCAGGTCCCGGATGAGCCGCTCGATGCCGCGATTATCTTCGCCCCGGTCGGTGATCTGGTGCCGGCCGCTCTGAAAGCGGTGGCCAAGGGCGGCATCGTGGTTTGCGCAGGGATTCATATGAGCGATATTCCTTCTTTTCCCTATTCCATTCTCTGGGAAGAGAGGGTGTTGCGCTCGGTGGCCAATTTGACGCGCCGCGATGGCGAAGAGATTTTGGCATTGGCTCCGATGGTCCCGGTGAAAACCGAGGTCCACCCTTATCCGCTGGAAAAAGCCGGCGATGCTCTCGATGACCTTCGGGCCGGCCGTTTCGACGGCGCGGCGGTGATAGACGTTGACGAGGCGGCTAGTCGATAATTTTCTGATTCAACTGAGCTCGGCAATCCGATGGTGCCGG
>JAUXCD010000164.1 GCA_030619085.1 Candidatus Zixiibacteriota bacterium | reverse complement strand
CACGTTTTCCTGCTTGATCGACAGACCGGCGGCATACTTGTGACCGCCGTACTTGATAAGCAGATGCTCGCACTCCTTGAGAGCCTCGCAAAGATGGAAGCCGGGTATGGAGCGGGCCGAGCCTTTGCCCTCGCCATCGGTGATAGAAATCATAACCGTCGGCAAGTGGTATCTCTCCACCAGGCGTGAGGCCACAATTCCGATTACCCCCTGATGCCAGCCTTCGCCGGCCAGGACGATAGCCCGATCATTATCCAGGTCTGTGACCTCGGCCATCTGCGCCAGGGCACCGTGCAGGGTACGTTCGTCAATCTCCTTACGGCGGCGGTTCTCCGAATCGAGTTTGCGGGCGATTTCCCCGGCCACTTTTTCGTCGCGGGTGGCCAGCAGCCGGACCGCTTCCCCGGCGTCACCCAGACGTCCCAGGGCATTGATGCGCGGAGCAAGAATGAAAACCACCTGGCCGGTGCTGATATCCTTACCCATCAGGCCGGATACAAACGTCAAGGACTTCAAGCCCGGCTTCGTCGTCCGGGAAATTTGCTTCAGTCCGAACTTGGTAATGACCCGGTTTTCACCGATCAGGGGAACGATATCGGCCGAGGTTCCCATGGCCACGAGATCGAGATGTTCTTCCAACTCGCCTTCGTCCTGGTTGAATGAACGGTATAGCGCCTGGGCAAACTTAAAAGCCACGCCGACACCCGAAAGTTCCTCGTTGTAATTGCATGCAATCAGTTTCGGGTTAATCAGGGCATAGGCATCCGGAATCGACTCGCCCTGTTCATGGTGGTCGGTGACGATGACGTCTATTCCCAGCGTTGCCGCGTACGCGATTTCGTCGATGGCAGTAATTCCGGTGTCGACCGTAACAATCAGGGAAATGCCTTTTTCCTTGGCGGCATTGATAGCTACAACGGACAACCCGTAACCGGCCACCAGCCGATTGGGCAGGTAATAGTCGACCTGGGCGCCAAGCTTGTTGAGCACGATATACAGCAGCGCCGTCGCGGTGATGCCGTCGACGTCATAGTCGCCGTAGATCATGATCTTTTCGTTGTTCACGAAAGCGAGACCAATTCTCCTGACGGCCGCCTCCATGCCAAGCATAGTCATGGGGTCATGCAGATCGGACAGGCTTGGGTTAAGGAACTGGTTGATTTTCTCAGAAGTTTCGAGGCCTCTATTGATGAGAATTCTGACAATCTGATTTGGCAGCTCGGTTTGAGCCGCCAGGGAAACAACCAACTCGTGATCCGGCTCAGTGGCCAACGACCATTTAAGCGACATTGGCCTGTGCCCAGCTATCATTTTCAGGCCTCCACAATCTTGAAGGCTGACAAAAGCAGGATATAAGCCGAGTTCTGTAAACCTCATAAAGAGGCCAACAGTCATTTATCTTGATAACCGGTTACCCGATTATTCCACGCGGCCTACCCGGGAATAATAACGGAGCGAATCAACTCCTCTTCCCCTATTTGGCCTTGCTCCGGACGGGGTTTACCCACTGCCGACATTACTGCCGACCGCCGTGGTCTCTTACACCACGATTTCACCCTTACCTCAAAAGAGGCGGTATCGTTTCTGTGGCACTTTCCGTCGGATCACTCCGCCCCGGCGTTACCGGGCGTCTCGATTCTTTGGAGCTCGGACTTTCCTCACTTTAGATTCGCATCTAAAGCGCGACTGTTCCTCCTACTTTCGCAGCCTTTCGTTCATATATCAAAACAAAACAACTTTCTGAATCGAGTCCGGCGATCAATAAATGCGCCGGTAATTGGGTGCCTCTTTGGTGATCGGCACTGAATGCGGATGCGACTCCATTGAGCCGGCGTGCGTGATACGCACGAGCCTGGCCTTTGCCCTCAGTTCCTCGATCGTGACAGCGCCGCAAATCCCCATGCCGGCCCGCAAACCGCCGACAAATTGGTAGACTGAGTCGGCCAGGGCACCTTTAAACGGAACCCGCCCTTCGACCCCTTCGGGGACGAATTTTGAGGCTTCTTCCTCGTGCTCCTGAAAATAGCGGTCCTTGCTGCCCTTGGCCATGGCTCCCACGGAACCCATGCCCCGGTAAACTTTGAAGGAGCGTCCCTCGAAAAGAACCGTTTCACCGGGCGATTCTTCCACACCGGCAAACAGCGAGCCAATCATTACCGCCTGTGCTCCGCAGGCAAGCGCCTTGGTGACATCACCCGAGTAGCGGATGCCGCCGTCGGCGACAACCGATATCCCCGCGTCCCGAGTGACCTCCACGGCATTCATAACGGCCGTCACTTGCGGTATCCCGGCGCCCGTAACCATGCGAGTAGTGCAGATGGAACCGGGTCCGATGCCCACCTTGACGGAATTGGCGCCGGCATCGATCAGGGCTTTCGCGCCGTCGGCGGTAGCGACATTACCGGCCATGATGGCCACGTCGCCGAACTCTTTCCTGATAGCCGCCACGGCCTTGAGTACGCCCTCACTGTGACCGTGCGAGCTGTCTACAACCAGAATATCCGCTCCGGCGGCCAACAGCGCCTCGGTGCGCGGATGCAAATCGGAGCCAACGCCCAAGGCGGCGCCGACCCGAAGTCGGCCGCGGTCATCCTTGCAGGCATGTGGATACTGGATTTTTTTCATAATATCTTTGACGGTGATCATGCCCTTGAGCATGTAATTGTCGTCAACGATAAGTAATTTTTCAATGCGATGTTTGTGAAGGATCTCCTGGGCCGTGTCCAAATCGGTGCCTTCCCTGACAGTCACCAGATTGTCTTTGGTCATCACCGCCGATATCAACTGGTGAGTGTCCTTGATGAAGCGAAGGTCACGATTGGTGAGAATGCCAACCAGCCGGCCGCTTTCCGTAATGGGAATACCGGAGATAGAGAACTTTGACATCACTCCAAGTGCTTCGGCGACGGTCCGGTCGGGCGGCAACGTGATCGGGTCGACTATCATACCCGATTCCGAGCGCTTGACCATGTCAACCTCGTTCGCCTGCGACTTCACACTCATATTCTTATGCACGACGCCGAGCCCGCCCTGACGGGCGAGCGCTATGGCCAGACGTGATTCCGTCACGGTATCCATGGCCGCGGATAAAAAAGGGATATTGAGTTTGATTCCGCGGGCCACCGTGGTTGAAACATCGACATCGCGCGGCAGCACTTTTGAATGGGCCGGCACCAGCAGCACGTCGTCGTAGGTCAAGGCAACTTTATCAAGTATCTCAGCCATACAATCCAACCATCCCTGTTATAAAAGGCTCCGTCTAATTCGAGTCCTCGTTATTCCAGAACATGATGCGTCCGCAGTTATCACAGGTAAGAATGCGGTCGCCTTTTTTTATTTCCTGTACTTTTTTGGGGGTCAAGGCCTTGTAGCAGGCGCCGCAGGCCCGCCTTTTGACCACAACCACAACCGTGCCGCCTTTGCCTTTGCGCACTCTTTCGTAAATGGTGAGGATCGGCTTGGGGATAGCGGAGGAGACTTCGGTTCGGTACGTCATTTTGCCGGACATGGTGTTTCCAATATTGGCGATTTTGTCCTGGAGAATCTGAAGCTGCTTATTGTTGTTCTCCTCAACGTGAGACACCTTTTCGCGGTACTCGACCATCAGTTTTTCAAGCTCCGCAATTCGGTCGATGAGTTCGAGAAGTTCGGTCTCGGACGAGGAGATACTCTCTTTGACGCTGTCAATCTGCCCAACGAGAGCATCATACTCCTTGTTAGTCTTAATGGACATCATCTGCTGCTGGAACTTTTGCAACTCGGCTTCTTTCGACGAGACTTCGAGTTCAAGATTCTTCTGCCGAATCTTGGCCTCTTCGAGTTCCGAGGTCACCGCGTCCAGCTTGGTCTGGGCATCGGAGATCTCATGCTTTAGATTGCCCATCATGTCGGGCAGGTATTCTTTCGAGCGCTCCAGTTCACCGATATCGTAGTCAATTACCTGAAGTTTCAGCAACAGCTCGAGGTCACTGTTCATTGTACCTCCTGAACGAAATATTCGAATTCATTTGTCAAATAGCAAAAAACGCATCCGCCCGGTAGACGGGTGAATGCGCCTCAAATTTTCTTTTTCATGTCCGCTTTTCCCGGTTTTATGACAGGCAAGGCGACATTCCAACGAATTAATTTATCTCTCGCGTTATTCATGCGCTCCTAACATATGGGCAATACTGGATTCGAACCAGTGACCTCTCGGATGTGAACCGAACGCTCTAACCAACTGAGCTAATTGCCCATCATCCATGGCCTCACAATGGGCCCTGCAGGACTCGAACCTGCGACCCGCTGATTATGAGTCAGCTGCTCTAACCAACTGAGCTAAGGGCCCGTTAGCCGAGTCAATCAATTTAATATCGGCGCGTCGGCCCGTCAAGGGAAAATATCCCATCCAATCGGTCTTATTCCCCTCTCCACCTATAACGGCTCCAGCAAGTCGCTGGTTCCGCTTTACTCACCAATAATGGATTGTCAAAAATCGCTTCAATTCGTCAATCATTTTGACTATAATTGCTAACCGTATGCTAAATTTCCAACTGGAGGAATCAAACCCGGTCATGACTTTAAAGAGAATACTGTTGAGTCTCATACTGCTGGCTATTCTCGTCGCAGCGGCCACCGCCGACGACGAACAGCCAAAGAACTTCCGGATCGGGTTTTTTGAAGGTGGAAAAACCCCCACGCACGCCCTGCTTCGCCACGAATTCAGAAGGGTTCTGGAGCAGACCGCTCCGGCTGATTTCCGGGTGATTTTCACGCCGGTCGGGTTCAAATCGGCTCTGTGGAACCGGGATACCTGCCGCACCATGGCCGCCGAACTGGCCGCCTCACAGGGTGTTGACCTCATTGTATGTTTCGGACCTTGGGTGGTCGAAGACCTGCTGGCGGCCGGCTGCGATAAGCCGATTATCGCCATGCACCGCTTCGACCCCATTGCGGAGGGCTTGGTTTCAAACGATGGCCGCCCGATAGCCGAGAACCTGACCGTTCATATCAAGCCGGGGAAAATCGAGACCGACCTGGCCACGCTGGCCGACCTGGTGCCGGTCAAGAAAGTCGGCGTTCTGTTTTTCCCTTCCGCCGATGAACATGCCGTTATCTTCTCAAGACTCGAAAAGATTGCCCGACAACTCGGCTTTGAGGTCGTGACCGCCGACGAATACAATAATTACGGCACCTATGCCTTTTTCAAGGCCTACAACCAGCTCAAACGTTCCGATATCGACGCTGTTTACCTGGGACCGATGTGGGGCATGGATGCTATCAAAACCGGTGAGTTCCTTGATCGCACCACCGACCAGAAGGTACCGGTCTTCACTTACGAGGGCAACACTCCGGTCAAAAACGGCGCCATAGCTTCAAACGGCACCCTGGCGTTTGTCTCCGACGCTCATTTCAACGCCATGAAGGCGGTCCGTATCATGCAGGGAGAACTTCCGGCCGACCTGCCGGTGATTTTCGGTGAGCGCCCGGTACTGGTTGTCAACGAGGAAGCGGCCCGAGCCTGTAATGTCGACCTGCCTCGCCAATTGCTCTACACCGGTGACATAATTTCGGCACCGCCGCCGGAGAACGCACCGGTCATGACGCTTCCTGAAGCAATCGGGCGCGCGCTGGCCCAGAATCCCGGATACCTGGCCCAGTATGACGCCCTGGAAACAGCGGCCGCCGCCGCCCGCGAAGCAACAACCCAATACCTGCCGCAGGTGGATCTCGATGTATCGGTATTCCATCTCAGCGACAACGCCGTCAACAATTCTCATAACTGGCTCGACCAGAGCGGCTACGCCTCGACCATCAGGCTACAGCAGACCATTTTCTCGCTGGAATCGATTCGCGAAATCCAGGCTGCCGGCCATCGTCGGAAAATTCAGCAGATCGAACAGGACAAAGCCCGCCGGGATCTTGAATACGGTGTGGCGGTGGCGTATCTGAACTGCCTTCAGACGCAACAGCGATACCAGATAGAGCAGCAAAACCGCGAACATATCGACCTGTACATGGAGGTCGCTCGCCTGAAATACTTACTGGATGACGCCGATTCCCTGGATATCGTTCGCTGGGAGAGCGAGTGGCACAACGGCACCGCACGCGTGATCGACGCCTTCTACAATGCCAAAATTGCCCGCGTCATGCTCAATGTCCTGCTCAATGTACCGACCGACTATCTCTTCGCTCTCGATACCGGATATTCCACAGACAACATAATGCTGCAGCAGTACCGCCGCCTGTACGAGTTTTCCTCAACGGCCGACCAGCAGTTG
>JAUXCD010000177.1 GCA_030619085.1 Candidatus Zixiibacteriota bacterium | reverse complement strand
TGTGGCACGGTCAGTGCCGATAAACAGACAATTCAGGCCCGTCCTGTGAATCAGCAGGACGGGTTATTCTTTACCCAGAATTGCCTCGCTCGCTTTTGCAGTCGGAGAAGCAGGCTCCGTGACAATGATGTTATGAGTCGCTGTGTCGGCTCCGCAGGGATTGGTGACAATCAGGGTCACCGTGAAGATGCCGGCGGCTCCATATTCATAACTGGGCTGTAAGATCGATGAGGTGTCGTCCTCGACAGCGGGATCGCCGAAATCCCACAGCCGGCTTTCGCCACCGGTTGAAGTGTCGGTGACGAAAATAATGAACGGGTAATCGCCGGTCGTATCCGCCGGATTCACGGTGAAACCAGCCACCGGCGGATCAGCAGTCACGGTGATATAGTTGTTCATGGTCAGCGAGGAGATATTGCCAACGCCCAAACCATACGCGGTCAGCGTAATGTTGTAGCTTCCGGCATTCTCATAGGCATGCGTGAAGGTGAATGCGGCCGAGGTGTCTGTTATCACGGTGTCACCGAAATCCCAGATGACGGAGTCGACCGGCCCGCCGGAACTGTTGGTGAACACAATATCTTCCAGGACACAGACGCTGGTCGGGTCGGCTGAGAAGTTGGCCACCACCGGCAGCGTGGCGTACTGTTCTACGGACTCGGTCAGTAGCAGTCTTATATAGTTGGGATTATGGACGCCGCGTGAGCCATCGCCAATATACAACAGGTAGTTGAACAGCATGCGTACCAACTCCGGCTGGAAGGTCAGGCCGGTGCGCACCTGGCCGACCGAGTCCAGAATGTTCTGATCTTTGAGGAGTGTTTCCAGACTGTCGGCCAGAGTAGAGATGGTCGCCAGGGATGCCGCCGATTCAAGATCGGCCATGATACCGCCGTTCTGGCCGGCAGCGTGGCAACCGTTTACGTTGCAGTTGACAGTGTACTGGGTGTTGTCCGATTCATCCCGGAGGCGGAAGGTGTGCTCACCAAATCGGTAACCATCGGCGGTTCCATAGTGACAGGCAAGACAGCCATTTCTGTTTTCCACCGCTTCCTTGTGAGAGGGCACGGCCGTGGTATCGGTGAAGCCATAACCGCCAGTGCCGAAAAGAACATCCGCCTGAGGACTGAAATGCGGACCGAAATCCTCACTTATCAGGACCGGTTCGGTTGAGCCCGAGGCCGGGTCGGAGCCGCCATAAACCGATTTATGGCAGTTGACACACATGATTGACTTATCGTTGTCGTCCAGGTAATAAATCACACCGTTGGCCAAAGTATCAAAACCGCCCTCGTTGGCGCCCCTGAGCTTTCTCAGGAGGGTGTCGCTCCAGATTTCGTAATCATAGCTGTGAGGGCTGTGACAGGTGAAACATCCGATCGCCGAATAGGCAGGACCTGGGACGATAACATCGTCAAAAGTACTGATGTACCCCTCGTGGGTATGGCATTTCGCACCATCGCAGGTGGTCGAGGTATCGATGTGCGCGCCAGACGCATGTTTGGAATTCGCCCACTGAGCCTTGGGTCTCAGAAAGGCGTTGTCGTCATCACTGTGACAGGTGAAACACCCGGCGCCCAGTGTGGAGTCATAGACGGTGTTTTCTATCCGTTCGGTGACGAGTTCGTCACAACCGGGCAGGATCAACGCAACAATGGCGGTTAGCACGAAAATGGCAGGGAGTAGCTGGCGTACTTTCATCGATATTCTTCCTCTCTGAAGGCTTTGAATCCTATATACTTGACCGGCAAAATTATGTCAATTGTTTATTTTCTATCAGTTTTTTGCCGCATGCGACATACACCCCTCGCTTTCGCCTGAGATCGGCTCATGAATCCACGTTTTTTGACGAAAAAACAATAAATAAGACAAAAACGTTTCTATGCAGGAGCAGCTATGTCAATGTTAATAGAGATACTCGAGTGGATGGACCCCAGCGGGGAAGAGATGATTTATCGGATTCCCCAGGAAGGTTCGGCCGATATCAAGATGGGCGCGCAGCTCATCGTCCGTGACAGTCAGATCGCCATCTTTTTCAAAAACGGTCATGCCTGTGATACGTTTACGACCGGACGGCACACGCTGTCTACTTTGAACCTGCCGATTCTGACCCGTTTGCTGGCCTTCCCGTTTGGATTCAACTCACCCTTCCGGTCCGAAGTGTATTTCATCAACCAGAAGGTATTCACCAACCTGAAGTGGGGTACCAGTCACCCGGTAACGTTCAAAGACTCCAAGCTGGGTTTGATTCGCCTGCGCGGTTTCGGTGCTTACACCATGCGTATCGTGAACCCGGCCCTGTTTCTCAATACCATCGTCGGTCGGCAATCTCGATACACGACCCAGGACATCCAGGATTATCTGCGTGATGTCACCGTGGCGCGTTTAAACGACCTGCTGGGCGAGAAGCTCGACACGATTCTGGACCTGCCGGCCAATTACACCGAACTGGCCGCGGAATTCAAGGAAGTCGTATTCACGGAATTCGAAAAATACGGTCTGGACCTGGTCGATTTCTATATCTCCTCAATCACGCCGCCGGAAGAAGTGTCCAGGATGATCGACCAGCGTTCCGGGATGGAAGCGGTCGGGGACCTGGATAAGTTTCTGAAATTCGAAATGGCTAAAGGTCTGGGGGGCTCATCCGGACCGGGGCAGACTGGTGCCGGCCTGGGTATGGCGGCCGGAGTGGGCGTGATGATACCGGCGATGATGTCCAAGGTCTTCTCCCCGGAGCAGACGGAACTCAAGCGTGAACCGGTGGCCACCGTCACCTGCCCAAAATGCCACAGTGACACGCCGGAACAGTCGCGTTACTGCTACCGCTGCGGTCACCAGATGATAGTCCTGAATTCCTGCCCGGAGTGCAGCGCGGAACTACCGACGGAAGCAAAATTCTGCCACGCCTGCGGTTTCAAACTCGACACGCAGCAGACCTGTCCTCACTGCTCGGCGAAAATCGTGGCCGGTTCCAAGTTCTGCGGCGATTGCGGCAAGTCCGTAAGAGGTGATGACAACAATTAAGCCAAAAGACGGTTTCTTCATTAAGGTGACGTGCCCCGGATGTGGCGCGTCACTCAAACTGGGCGCCGATTTCTTCGTCATTCGGTGTTCTTATTGCGACTCGGTCCTCAGGGTGAAGATGCCGGATATGCCGCCGGCATATCTGGCCCGGAGCCGTGTGGATAAAAGGCAGGTAAGATTCCGTGTCGACCGTCACCTGAAAAAGCAGGGTCTGCCTCTGACCGGCTCTGACATTCAGTTCAAACGAATCTACTATCCGTATTGGAAGGTCGATGCCTCGGTGCTGAAAATCCGCTCCCACACCGAAGAGCGCGTTATTGGCTACGAAACGGAGTACGCCGCCGAGGAAGTCGAGGTCCGTGTCAAGACTATCACCAGCGTGGCGCCGTATTCGGCCACCCTGGCAGCCGGAACCGATTTTCGGGGAATCCCGCCGTCAATTGGTGTCAGGGGCACGACGGTAACGATGGTCCCATTTGGCAAAGAGATACTCGAAGACGGCTTCAGCAGTTTTTCGGCGATAAGCTCCCGGCGGCAGATTTGGGACAAAATGTCCTCCCAGGCGGTCGGTATTGGGCGGGTGACCTCGATTGCCTCCCACGAAAACCTTACCCAATTGTTCAATCCGACTTTTTCGGTGGTCTATTTCCCGTTCTTCGTCGTCGACAGCTTCAGCGGCCCCAGCTATCGGCGGCTGATTGTCGACGGTCTCAGCGGCCGGGTGGTGGCTGATTTCGACCCGCTCTCGGAGTCGTCCGATGGATCGGAACTGCCGGAAGAGCCGCCGGAGACCGGCGAGGGGATAGATAGTGACGAAGAGATCGAATTCGGCGAGCTGGGAATCGAAATGCATCGCTGCGCTACCTGCGGAGTCGATCTTCCGGACCGGCAGTCGTGGGTTTACATCTGTCGCAACTGCAACTCCCTGAATCTGCTGGAAAACACCGACATGCCGGTGGAGCAAGTTCTCAGTTGCGCTACCGACAGCAATCGGAGCGACCAGCAATTTCCATTCTGGTCTTTCAAACTCAGTGACACCGACGCCGAAGCGCTGGGTCCTGTGCTGGGAGGGCTTTACGACAGCGACCACCTTGTCATCCCGGCTTTTCGGATGCCACTCGGTGAGGCCATGCTGCGCCTGGCGCAGCGGATGTCATCAGCTTTGCCCCGGCTGGATATGCACCCGGTGGCCGGATACAATTCTACCCTGAACCATGTTGACGTGAGCCTGCGCGACGCCACACGATACATTTCTCTGTTTGTTCACTGGGCTCGCCTGACCAAAACCGGGAAATCCGACGCGGTTTTGGCCGATTATCAGCCGCAATCGGCTGAACTGATTTACGCCCCTTTCCATCCCGAGAGCTACTTTTACGTAGACTCCGCCCTGCAGTCAATTACCTTCGAAAAAAGCCTGGTTGGTTGAAGCGTCTGACGGAACGAACGTGCCGTATAGATGTTAAAGAGATAACTGCCGCTTTTGCTTGCCTTTAGGTCGGCCGAATTATCTTGCCTTAGGGAGCTTATTTGGCTATTTTCACGGCGTTGATTTTGAGAAGCCTAAACGAAGGTATCAGGTCAAAATATTTGAATAATCGTGAGCATTATCAACTTCCGTACAGTCCGGCCGAGGTCGGGGTACGGCTATTTTTTTGGAGAACGGCGTGATAAAACTTCTCGTAATTCCTCTATTGCTGCTGTTTTTGCCGATAGTCGCTGCCGCGGAACTGGTGACGACTTTTGATGAGCCAGATACGGCCTATGCCACCAATATCGTGATCGATATTATCGAGCACAATGGCGGGGTCTGGTTTGCCACCGGCGAAGGCATCAATTACTCAATCGATAACGGTCAATCCTGGCTTTTGTATAACGCCGCCAACGGATTGGTGAGCGAAAATATCTCGGCCCTCTTTTCACTGAATGGCCGGCTCTGGATTGCCTCTAATCACGAAGAACTTATCGCCGGTGCTTCCACCACGATCTCCGATGGTCTGGCCTACACCGATGATGAGGGCCGCAACTGGGTGCAGGCCGATTTCGGCGATATCCTCTACGCCACCGGCGGCGACCGGGTGATTTTCGACATCACCGGCTATGGAAACTTTCTGTTTGCCAGCGCTTTTGCCGGCGGCCTTCTGGCCTCCGCCGACGAGGGCAGCAGTTGGGAACGTATCTTCCCGACCCGTCGCGATTCGGTCAATTATTATGAAGGGCATGTCGGCCTGGATACACTATCGCTGCTCAATCGGCACTTCTCCAGTGCTGTCGACACCTCGCATCTCGGCAGCGCCGCAACCTCTGATGACGACTCGCTCTATGTCTGGGTCGGTACCGCTGGGGGATTGCTACAGTATGTATATGTCGATCCCCATATTAAACCATACTCAAAGAAAATAAGCAGCGTTGCTTTCTGCAGTGACTGCAGCCTGTCCGATACCGGGTTCGTTTATATCGGCGGCGAGAACGGCATCACCCGGGGATTCAAGACGGGCGGTCCGTATATCACCCGGTTCGACGATGCCGAACTGCCGTATCGCCAGGTGACGGCCATGACTTACTACGGCGGCACTCTTTTCGCCGGGCTGACGGATACCTCGAGCGGCCAGACGGCCCTGGCCGTTTCAAGCGATCAGGGGAAGACATACACCGAACTTCTCCAACCGGCTCTGGGAGGCAGTGAGGTCTCAGAATTCACCATTATCAATGACCGGCTGTACATGGCCGCCGGAAGCGCCGGACTGTACTTTACCGAAG
>JAUXCD010000042.1 GCA_030619085.1 Candidatus Zixiibacteriota bacterium | reverse complement strand
TGTGTCTGCTGCAGGAGATTTCTGACCCCTACCTGTTCAATGTCGCCCTCCGGCACAATATTTTTGACCGCGTCGACGACTTTTTCCCGATAGAACGAGATGGCAAATTCGATATACCCCTGGAGCTGAGCAATTACCCCAACGGCAACATAGTCAGGCGGCTGACGTTTGACACCAGTGTTGTAGCTGACACACAGTTGTTCGCCCGGCAGGCTGACACCGGTATTTTCGGTGTCGGTGAAACTCCACCCCGGGCGGCCGGGTTTAGTATCTCCGGTGACGAGGAAATGCCGCTTGACAGCCTGCGCACCTGGTTGCGCCTGAGAATGATCAGGGATAACCTGCTTGTCGAAGGTCAGCAGTTGTACGACAACTATTTGGACACGGAATGGGACGGATGGCATGAGCTGGATGTCGAACCACAATCAATATTCCCGCGGTCGGCATCTTCGCCGATTAAGTTAAACAAGTGTTTTGCCGTGGAGACCCCGGACAGTGTCTTCTTCCTGATGGCCTTTGTCCCCGAGCGCGATATCGGCAAGGAATACAAAGTATTCTTTCACGTGAAGCCTGTCGATCGTAATCTGCCGACGCAAAACTATGATTTTGCGCCTGACCTACCGACGACTCAGTGGTTAAGCAAGAACATAGTTCTTGTCGGCCGTTCCATAGCGGCCCCGGACGGCGATATAACCTTCGAACTTGGCTTCTTTCGCGGAAACGAGCGCTTGCGGTGCTCCTACACCGGACGCTGGGCACGGTCTGCCGGGGATTGAGTCGCCCGGCTGCGTTGATCTTTACTGAGGGGATTCAGCTCTGTTGTCGAGAGGTTGCTTTGTCTCGGATAACTTCCAGCAAATGTCCGAACATTCGATACGCCCAGATCAGCGTTACTGCAATCAGAACCGCCCAGGCAATCTGCGCCGGCAGAAACAGACGGGAACCCTGCCACCGTGTAAAGCCAACCATCGCCACGTAATAGAAATAGACCGACCCCAGTACCACGGCAATCTTAAAACGCCGTTGCCACAGGAGAATGCCCAGGCCGATCATTGAGAGGACAAAGTTGAGATAGTTAAGCCGGTAATCCTTGATGACATACTCCGCCCTAATCATCCAGCGTTTATATTTGGGCAGCAGATGTCGGTGCAGGTAGTTGATCTCGTTGACATTCTCCCAGGTCAGAAGGAGATAGGTCTTGACGGCTTCCCATTTCAGTGAATCGATTATCTGTCGGGACTCACGGCTGTAAACCCGGAACCTGTCACCGAGACTGATTTCAGCCTGCCCGGTCGTGTTCAGATAATCTTCGACCCACCGTGCCTCTATCTGGAGGACTCTGCCTTTAACTTTTTCATACGGCAGTTTCTCCAGTCGGGCGATAGTCTGGTTGGCGATATTGGCCGGTCCCCCGGCGCTGGTGAAAGCCAGCGTCGGTACGCCATGAACGTTGTAATTGCGAATCAGCCAGATGGAGACGATGGCCAGAACAATAGCCACCGTCACGGCCACTTTGCTGAACAGTCGCTTCCGGCCGAATCTGGCTGTGAAGAAATCCTTGCGCGGTGTATAGGCGGAGGCAATTGCTATAATAATCATCATGACCGGCCAGAACTGGCCGATTGAGCGAATCAGGATAGCCAGCCCGGTGAGGACACCGGCGAATATGAAGTACTTCCACGCTCCGGAGTCGAGAGCCTTGAGATAGAGGAGCAAACCGGAGAGAAAGATGGCGAAATAGATGGTATCGCTGAGCAGGTAACAGCTCAGAGTTATGGAATCGTATGAAAGCGCGGCCAGCAAAGCGGCCACGATAGCTACGGCGTAGGAACGCAGTAGCATCATGGCAAAAAGATAGATCAGCAGGCACGACAGGGAGGAGACGATGATATTCAGCAATATCGTTGGACCCAGCCGGCCGCCGAAAACCAGATTGGTCGACGCCAGGTAGTAGGCGTAGCCGGGGCCAAAAGTGAAAAAGCCGAATTCGTGCTCATCGCTGCCGGAGGCAATCGCGCGGGCCATGTTCATATACTCGATGGAATCGGGGGAATTATCGAAAACCTGCTGGATTCCGGCCTGATTGTTACTGGCCGCCAGCAAGGTCAGCCTGAGGATCACGGCAAGCATGAAGATGAATATCAGGTCGCCGCGGCGAAAGAATCTGGAAAGAGAGACAGATGAGTTACTTTCAATAACGTCCGGCAAGCGATTACTCCGGGGTATTCCGTGCGGTTATTAGTGCCTTAAAGTGTCGATTCGACAATCGATTAGCTAAGCTAGGCCGGGGCGGGGAGAAGTCAAGCTAAAACCTCCTGCCCGGTCGTTGGGGCGGTTTTCACAAGTAATCGTTGGGTGAAAAACTTACTTGCCAAAACTCCCAAACTGTTTATCTTAGGGGGCAATTCGATAGATGCCGAAGTGGTGAAATTGGTAGACGCGCTGCGTTCAGGGCGCAGTTCTCTTTACGGGAGTGGGGGTTCGAGTCCCCCCTTCGGCACTTTTTATTATCCCCGCGCAATTCTCTCTTTTTAGTCTTAGTGAACTCTCGGCGCCACAATTGAGTCGTGCTTTGGACGCTTGTCGCACAAGGACTTGACGGTTAATTCCGCACTTGTCAGGACCCGGCTGTGTGACCGTTTATCGGGCCGTCCGCGGCGGCGCTGCTGACGGTGGAACGCATCTTTTCCTTGTCATGACTGAGGCATTGCTCTATATTCTTTCAGAGTTCTCATCCTTGCCACACATCATAACACATTAATAGAGAGGCGTAGTATGTTCGCGAAGACCTTGTTGCAGAACAGGCCCAAGCGGGTTATTACCGCTACTCCTGACACCACTCTCGAAGAGGCTATGGGCATCCTTATCGAGAACAGGATCGGATGTCTTCCGATCGTTAAGACCGGAGGGAAGCTGGTAGGTATTCTTGGTGATCAGGACATCTTCTTGAGAGTTTATGAGACCCGTGGGCAGTATCAGTCCCTGACGGTAAAAGATGTTATGAAGACGGACTTGATTGTTGCCCTGCCCGAGGACGATATCTCTTATATCGCTGCCGTGATGGAAAAAAACTGGCTGAGGTGCGTACCGATCATTGAGGGCGAGGCGGTGATCGGGATTGTATCATTGCGGGACATCAACAAGACGCTGGTCCAAAGCGTTGAGGTGGACAACCGCTATCTCATGGACATGCTGGAGAAGCGCGACAAGTCCGGAGACATATAGACTCACTTCTCAGCCGGACAACTAAGGTGTTTCCGACACCGTCACGCGAAGGTCCTGCCGGGTACGGAAAATCGCATTGCGGTCCTCAAATTAAGCGCGGGCCGCGGCTTTCGTCAATATTGACAGAGGATGGCCCTGACATCCAAGCGAGGATGTACCGTTGCACACACAAGAGAAACACAAGATTGATTTCTCCTTTCGGGAAAAGCTCAATGGCATTGCCGAGGGATACCGGCACAACTTCTGTTACCAGTGCGGCGCCTGTGTGGCCGACTGCCCCGCCGGTATGTACTCAGACCATTTCAATCCCCGTCTGATTCTCCTGAAGGCCCTCCTGGGTTTCGAGGACGAACTTATCAGGCCGGATTCGGAAATCTGGGACTGCACCAATTGTTACACCTGCGCCGAGCGATGCCCCCAGGACGTTCGCCCGGTGGATGTGATTATCGCCCTGAAAAACCTGTGCGTCAGGACCGGCAACGCCCCGGAATTGATTCTCAAGACATCGGATCCGGTCCTCACTTCCGGCATCACCACCAAGATAACGTCGGTGGTCGACAGACGTCGTCAGGAAATGGGGCTGGCGCCGGTTGGCACGTACCCGGTGGACGAGTTGAAGAAAATCACTGAGGGTGACTGAGATGAAATACATTCCGTTTTTCGGTTGTATGATGACCACCAAGTATCCGTGGTTTGAAGCCTCGGTGCGCAAGACGGTCGCACGGGTGGGGATGGAACTGGTGGATGTTGACGGATTCACCTGCTGTCCCGATCCAATCTACTTCCAGGCCCGCAACAAGATGGATTGGTACACGGTGGCCGCCCGCAACCTGACGCTGGCCGAGGACCTCGGCCATGATATCATCACCACCTGCTCCGGGTGTACGGCCACGCTCTCCGAGGTGAATCTGGCCCTGAAAGAGGATAACGACCTCAAAGACCAGGTCAACAGCCGCCTGAAAAAGATCGGCCGTGAGTTCAAGGGCTCTATCAACGTCTGGCACGCGGTCAAGGTGCTTCGCGATGATTTTGGCATGGACCGGATTGAGGCCACGGTAAAGCGTCCGCTGGAAGGACTCAAAGTAGCCGTTCATTATGGCTGTCATCTGCTCAAGCCGTCGCGCGTGATGCGTGTCGATGACCCCGATCACCCGACCATCCTCGAGAATATGTTGCGGGCGATTGGCGCTACGCCGATCCATCATGAGAAGACGCTTCTATGCTGTGGCCGAGCCTGTATGTCCGAGGACATCCCTAACCAGATGGTCGCGGATATACTCGACAACATCAAAAGTCACCAGGCGGATTGCATGGGACTGATTTGTCCGACCTGTTTTGATGAATTCGATGTGGGACAGATTATACTGGGGCGGAAGCTCAAGCGGAGTTTCGATGTCCCGGTGATTTACTACTTCCAGCTTCTCGGTTTGGCCCAGGGAATGGATATGAAAGAGGTCGGCCTGCACATGCATAAGGTAAAGGTCGATCACCTGCTGGATATGGTCGCGGTCTGAGCCGTCGCGGCGCAGACCAGACCATCACTTATCGCTAATCAGAGTCCGGGGCGCCGGGGTTCGTTCAGGAACTGATATCATCCACCAGCCGCTGGATAACCTTCGATGCCCGGGCGGTCCGCTTCAGAAATTCCTGATAAAGCTTTTCCGCTGCCTGGTCATCATCGCCATAACCCATTGTCGCCGCCACCGGGGCGAGGTACTCCGGATTGATAACATTGTGGGCCGCTACCTTGAGGCGGTAGAGGTCGCGAAGGTTTTTAATGAAGTTGAGATGGCTTTCCACGAAAGCGAAGTCCTCGGCATGGGCCGGTTGGAATTCAATTAATCTTAACAGCAGTCGCCTGGTCAGCGGGTCACGGATGCGGTAGCGGACTTTGTACATCAACTGCAGCATCTCGATATCGCGCAGGCCGCCGGGGCATTCCTTGATATTGTCCAGCAGCTCTTCTTCCTCCCGCGAATGCCGCGACCGCATCTCCTGTTTCATGTTCTCAATGTAGAGATCGGTGCGTTCGAAAACGCAGGGGGTGATAATCTCCCGCTGCAACTTCTGCTCCATTTTGCTGCTGCCAACCAGCAGTCGTGAGCCGAGAAGTTGTGATTGATCCACGAATACGTCGGGTCCGCCGGAGCTGATATGATTGGCCAGTTGGTCGAAGCTGACGGTGTAGCTGGCAAAATGATCGGCGAACCGGTGATGGGGAAGAATGCCGCGCTTGAGAATGTGCGTGTTCATCTTGGCGACAATTTTGTTACAGTAATCGATCTTCTCTTCGTCCTCGCTATCCAGAATCACAATCAAGTCATAGTCGTCGTCAAAACCCTGTTCGCGGGCGTGACCGCCGGTGGCGTAAAGTCCCAGTTGATCATAGGTAAGCAGGCAGTAGCCCAAAGACAGGTGCACGTCGCGCAGGCAGAACTCATACAACGCCAGCGTATAGTTATCGCAGAACTCGGTGAACTCGGCGTCGGTTCGCTCGCAGCCGGCCCCGGCCATGGCCAGCAGACTCACCCTGACAAATTCGAGGTCATAGTAATCGCCGAGCCGTTCGATGCGCTCGCTGAGCGAAGGCAGTGAGGTCAAATCGCTGTAGAATCCATCGGTGATCTCCCGCAGACGGTCATTGTTGTGAAGGTTCTTGATAAACACCGGATACTTGTTGAGGATCTGGTGGAAATGGCGTTTGAAAAAATGGCTGCTCTGATGGTGAACATCGACCAGCGCTCGCAACTGTCGGTTATCCGGGGACAGGCCGGGCAGGGAAGGGCGGTCCAGGGCTACCGCGGAGAACCTGGTGAGAGCCTCCCATGTAATCAAAGACAAGAAGCGGTTTAAGTCGGTGGGGGAGGAGTGCGACAGGTGCGCCAGCGAGGAAGCAACGTCGGGAAGGTGCTTGAGTTCGTCAATGAACAGATTGCTGATAACCTCGAACACTTTGCGGCTCGGCTCATCGGAGGCCCTTTCCCCGATAATGACAATAAACCGCAGAACCGACTGGGGGTCATAGCGGGTGCCGGAGACATACACCCGACCGATTTTGGTCTGCATTCTCTTGGGGAGTCTGTAGCAACTTTCGATAAACTCTTTGTAGAATCCGCTGCTCTCCCGACTGAGTTGCTCCAGGAAGTCGTCCCAATAGGTGATACCTTCGGAGAACGATGAAGCCCTGATGAAATCGACCGCCAGATTACCCTTGTAGCCCGGCTTTTTATGGATTTCGCCCGAGAAGATAGGGCGCAGGATACTGACCGAATGAAGGTGACCTTTGAGGTCCCCGGTCAGCACGGCGATAGCGTCGGTGGCTCTCTCCAATTGCTCGTAGTAGTTGACCAGCATGAAGTCTTTGGCCGATACCACCCCTTTCTTGTCGAAACCGATTATCAAGGCGATTCGCGCCACGAGAGCTTCCACACCCGGCTCGCTCAGGTCGATATCTTCGTCCTGGGCCACCATAATCTGATAGAGATGGCGGAACAACTCGAAGAAACTCAGGGTTCGCTCCAGGTCACGATACTGGGGCAGGCGCTCCGGGTTCTTCTCTTTGAGTTCATCGATTATATTCCAGGCGATTACCTTGTCGATCCCGTACACAAGTTTCAGCGCTGTGACCAGGGTTTTGATGGCACGCAGTCCGTCATCTTTGGGATTGATGGTCTCGGGTGCTTTCAGACGCGTGAGCAGGGAGCGGATTTCCGCCAGTATCCCGCGAAGGTAGCCCTCGTGGTAGCGGTTGGCCCGGTTTTTCGGATCGTAGTAGAATCGGTCGGTGACTCGCTGGCGGAACTGTTCGTGAAGGTCATTGCTGCCGAGAATGGTGGCCGCGCCCAGCATTTCGGTGACGATGACGAAATTGTAGGCACCTTTGTAGAGAATCTCCTCATATTGATCCATGGTGGCGGTGAGACTCTTGTCGCCGACATGCTCGGAGAGGTGGAAATGCAACCGGGTAGCTTTTTTGAACATCTCGCTCGACATGCGGCCGATAACATGATTGAGAACTTCGGGGTCCTCCGGCTTACGGTGCACAATTCCCAGATCGATATCGTCCTGATCCGCCCGTGTACCTACCCCCAGCATTACGAATTCGGGGGCGGGTTTGTGTTCGAGGAATATCTCCAGAAGTCGTTCCATGTAGGATTTGGTCAGGTAGCGGAACATCCGCCCGGCTTCGAGCATCAACCGCCGTCCCACCCACCAGTCGCGGGGTTTCGAGGCAAGTTCCAGTTTGACAATATCCACCGTCCGCAGATTCATATTCAGAAACTGCAGAGCATAGTAGCAGCCGAGAAAATCCAGCTTCTGGGCGTCATCGGTGGCGCACTCCAAAATAGTATCCATCTCGCCCGGTATTTCGAGCGAGTAATTCCACAGGTGCACCCGGTCGAATTTCCCCTCCCGCTCCAGCGCCTCAGTCAACTGATCGATATTCTTGGTGATGATATGAAGGTACTTGCGGTTGTAGTTACCCAGCGCGGAGGTTCTCTCAGTCAGTCGGCTCAGGTGGTCTTTCATGGGACGTAATCCACTTTAGTTCTAATAAACAACTCGATTACCGGGACACGATTTCAGTTAAACGCGTTTGATTCCCCCCGGAAATCAGCGCGTTTTATTTCCCGGAGCCCGATGTCTTACCGTCGAGCTGCCGGGCGGCCGCTTTCGAACCGGCCTGAAAAGCCTTGATATACTCCTCTTCGGCCATTTTGGGAACCCGGGCCAGGATTGCGTGACAGATTGATTCCTCGCGGACAATGGTGCACACCTGGGCGATGAATCCAAGCGCTACGATATTTACCAGGCTTGCCCGGCCACATTCCTTTTCGGCGATTTCCGTGAGTGGCGCCAGATAAACGCTGCGGCCGGTCGCTGTGGCACCGGTGGCGACGTTGGAGTCGGTGATAATTATGCCGTCGGTCTTGAGGTCGCCGATGTACTTGTCGTACGCCTCCTGGGTGGTGGTCACAAGCAGATCGATTGAGTCTCCGCGGGGGTAGTCGATGTCTTCATCGGAAATGATAATCTCGGCCCGGCTGGCGTTCCCCCGGGATTCCGGTCCATAGGAGCAGCTTTCGGCAGCGTTTTTGTTGTCATAGATGGCCGCGGCCTCGGCCAGAATGCGGGCCGCCTGGATGAGGCCGTGTCCGCCGGCGCCGCTGAGCCTGATACTGTATCTGAGTGCCATTGCCCACCGCTTTGGTTTTTGATAGTCCGATTCCTGACCCTGACTGCAATAAGTATATAACAATTCTCAGCGGCTGACAACAATGAAGAAAGTCCGTCTCGAAAGGGCAACGCCGCTGGTCCGCCGGATTTTGTCCCAACCGATTCGGTTCGGCCTCCGGTTTCAGGACAATTCCGTCGCTTTTTTTGCATTTCCATCTGGACATTTGGATGAGCATTAGTTAAATTATCCGGTACTGGATACAGACTTTCTTTATTTGCAGGGATGACACCGACACCTTCGTGTTATCATCTTTTGCCAGAGTCTTTACGTCATATTTGGCAGACCATCAGGTTTGCTCCATCAATAGCAGGCAGCATAGATCAAACTGATTGGATAGCACACTCTCAGTATGTCTGAGAGCGACTTCACAACCGGCGTGATTTGCGATGCGATGAAATAAGATATTTCCCGAAAAAAAGACAAACGCGGAGGCACCACATGAAATTATGGAGGACCCCTTTAGACGTCGATAAGCTCAAGATTCCCAGGGGTGAACTTCATATCATTAAGGAACGCTGCAAGGGGTGCGGTTTTTGTGTTCAGTACTGCCCCAAAGGCGTGCTGAAGCTTTCTGATGAGTTCAACAGCAAAGGTTATCATCCGCCCGAAGTTGTCAAGCCCGACGAGTGTGTCAACTGTGACCTTTGTGAGATGCTCTGCCCGGACTTTGCCATCTTTTGCGTGCGCGTTGAGACGGAAGAAAAGGAGGTGGCCAATTGAAAGCCGATCCCAATAGGGTTCTCACGGGTTCCCACTACCTTGACGGCAACCATGCCTGTGCCGAGGGAGCCATTGCCGCCGGATGCACTTTTTTTGGTGGCTACCCGATCACACCCTCGACCGAGATTGCCGAGCGAGTCTCCCGGCGATTCCCGAAAGTGGGGGGTGTTTTTATCCAGATGGAAGATGAACTGGCCAGTATGGCAGCCATCCTCGGCGCCTCCAGCGGCGGCGCCAAGACCATGAGTTGCACTTCCGGTCCCGGTTTCTCGCTGATGATGGAGAATTTCGGGCTGGGCATCATGCTCGAGACGCCCTGCGTGTTGGTCAACGTGCAGCGCGGCGGACCCTCGACCGGTCTGCCCACCCTTCCCGGGCAGGCGGACATGATGCAGGCCCGCTGGGGCTCACACGGCGATTACGAAGTTATCGCCCTGGCGCCGGATTCCCCCCAGGAATCATTTGAGCTGACCATCCACGCCTTCAACCTGTCGGAGAAGTACCGCATGCCGGTTCTGATTATGACCGACGAGTGTGTCGGTCACATGACGGAAAAGGTGGTTATTCCGCCGGCCGACCAGATCGAACTGGTGGAGCGAAAATACACCAAGAAGAAGCCGGGCGAAGCCTGGCCTTACGATCCGGATGACGACGGTATCTCGCCACTGCTGCCGGTCGGCAAAGGCTACAAATTCCATATTACCGGACTGACCCATGACGAGCGCGGTTATCCCGTAATCACCGCTAAGGCGCACGAATGGAATGTCAAACGGCTGATGGACAAAGTCAATGACCACGTCGATGACATCATCTGGCTGGAGGAGCAGGATGTGGACGGCGCTGAGGTGGTGGTGATGGCCTATGGCATCTCCTCGCGCGTGATGCAACCGGCCATTAGCCGGGCGCGTAAGGAGGGGATCAAGGTCGGCCAGATCAAGATGGTCACGGTGTGGCCGTTTCCGGAAAAACGGGTCAGGGAGCTTGCGGCGAAGGTCAAGTCCCTGGTGATGGTTGAGATGAATCTCGGCCAGGTTTTTCTGGAGATGGATCGATGCGCTGCGGGTAAGTGCCGGACCCACCTGGTCGGGCACTTCGGCGGGACGGTTCACAAGCCGGATGAAATCTATGATGCCATAAAGGAAGCCGTAAAATGAGCGTATCAGCAAATCAGATGACAGAAGAACATCCGATGGAAAAACTTCTTCGGATGGACCGCATTCCGCACATCTGGTGTCCCACGTGCGGATTGGGGACGACGGTGACGGCTCTGGCAACGGCGATTGATGACCTGAAGCTGAACTACGATAACATCGCCGTGGTTTCGGGTATCGGCTGTACCGGACGTGTGGCGGGCTATATGAAACTTGACTCCTTCCACACCACGCACGGTCGCGCCATACCCTTCGCGGTCGGACTGCATATCGCCCGCCCGGAGATGAAGACGATTGTCTTTTCCGGTGACGGTGACCTGGTGTCAATCGGGGGCAACCACTTCATTCACACCGCCCGGCGCAATGTTGACATGACCGTTATTTGCGTGAACAACTTCATTTACGCCATGACCGGCGGTCAGGTGGCACCGACTACGCCGCTTACGGCCCGCTCGTCCACTTCGCCCTACGGCAATTATGAACATCCCTTCAATCTGCCGCGACTGGCGGCATCTTCCGGCGCCACATATGTGGCGCGCTGGACGGCCCTGCATGTCCGGCGGCTGACCCAGGCGATTGCCGAGGCAATCAGCAAGAAGGGGTTCTCTTTTGTCGAGGTGATCGCGCCCTGCTCAACTTTGTACGCCCGGCTCAATAAGCTGGGCAGCGGGCTGGACCTGATGAAATTCTATCACGACAACGCTGTCATTAAGCACGGCGCCGATGTCAACGAGGTCGATATCGATTTCCAGTCCAAGATTATCGTGGGGAAGTTCGTGGATATAGAAAAACCAACGTACCTGGAGTGCCTCAACGAGGGCAACGAACGAGTATTGGGCGATAAATACAAGCCATGGGGAGGCTGCAATGGCGACAACTGAGATTAGAATCACCGGCTTCGGAGGCCAGGGCGTGATTCTCCTGGGATATATCATCGGCAAGGCAGCATCGATTTTCAGCGACCAGCACGCCACCCTCACGCAGAGTTTCGGTCCCGAAGCCCGCGGCAGCGCTTGCAGCGCCCAGGTGCTGGTATCGGATAGTCGGGTTCTTTATCCGTATGTGACGGCACCGCAGTTGATGCTGGCTATGTCGCACGACGGCTACGCGACGCACAAGGATTCGATGATCGAGGAGTGCACAGTCGTGTACGAGGAAGACCTGGTGAAGCCGTTTGACCACGGCCCGAAAGCAAAGACGTACGGTATACCGGCGACGCGGTTTGCCGAGGAGTTGGGGCATAAAATTGTCCTGAATATCGTCATGCTTGGTTTCTTTGGGGCCGTTACGGGGCTGATTCCGCATGACGCCCTGCGTCAGGCGGTAGAGACGTCGGTCCCCGGCGGTACCGAAGAACTCAACCTCAAAGCATTCGACAAAGGATTCGAATACGGCATGGAGTTGAAGGAAAAGGGGGAAGTAAAAGTTTAAGACAGGCTGGCTTTGACAGGGTTTGCATCTGGAGGTTAGTCTATGACCCCACGAAAACGAAATGACAACGGGGTTTTAGTACTTGGTGGGGGTATCACCGGGATTCAGGCAGCGCTGGACCTGGCAAATTCCCGCACGAAAGTCTACCTGGTTGAGAAATCACCGTCGCTCGGCGGTCGCATGGCCCAACTGGATAAGACTTTCCCCACCATGGACTGTTCCATATGAATTCTCGGTCCGCGTATGCTGGATGCCGGTCGGCATCCCAACATTGAGGTCCTGACGAATTCGGAACTGATTGAGCTTGGCGGTTCGGCCGGAAATTTCCGGGCCAAAGTCTGGCGCAGGCCGCGCTATGTCAACGAAGAACTGTGCACCGGGTGCGGTCAGTGTGCCGAGGACTGCCCGGTCGTGGTGCCCAACGAGTTTGAAGTCGGGATGGGGGCGAGGAAAGCCATTTACTCTCCTTTTGCCCAGGCTGTCCCCAACACCTACATCATCGATCGCGAGAACTGCCTCAACAGCGATTTCCTTGTCTGCAACAACTGTCAGAAAAGCTGCGATCGCGATGCCATCAACTACGATGATTCCGGCAAGGTGGTTGATATCAATGTCGGGGCCGTCATTGTGGCGACCGGTTTCGATGTTTACGATGCATCGGCCATTCCCAGCTACGGTTACGGTCTGTATCACAACGTCCTGACCAACATGGAACTGGAGCGGGTTCTCAATGCCACCGGCCCGACCCAGGGGCATATCGTCAGGCCGTCCGATCACAAAGTCCCCAGGAAAATCGCTTTTATCCAGTGTGTCGGGTCGCGTGGCGAAGGTAAGGAAGCCGGGTGCCAGTACTGTTCCCGCTTCTGCTGCATGAACACGGTCAAGGACTGTCTGCTGATTAAACAGCACGCCCCGGATATCGAGGAAGTTCTGGTTTTCTATATCGACATAAGGGCCGCCGGCAAGGGGTTTGAGGATTTCTATCGGCGTTCGCAGGAGATGCCGGAGTTGAAGTACATTCGCGGCCGGCCATCGAAGATTCTCGAGGACCCTGAGACGCATGACCCCATCATTTTCGTTGAAGACGGCGAGACCGGAAAGGTCAGCCGGATAAAAGTGGATATGGCGGTGCTTGCATCGGGTGCAGTCAGCGCAGAATCGAACAGCCGCCTGGCCGACGTGTTGGGTATTGAACTTGACGAAAACGGCTTTTTTGAGATAGACACCAAGTACGGTTCACCGCTGCATACGTTGCGTGAGGGTGTCTATGTCTGTGGCTGTGCCGCCGGCGTTAATGATATCTCCGATTCGGTGGCCCAGGGAAGCGGCGCGGCTGCCGAGGCAGAACGGTTTGCCACGCGCTTGCCCGAAGAAAAGGAACCGAAAGAGAAAAAGGAAATAGACACCTCGGGTCCCCCCCGGGTGGGCGTCTTCCTCTGCCATTGTGGCATAAATATTGCCGGTGTGCTGGACATCGAAGCGCTCAAAGAGCACGCAAAGTCGATTCCCAACGTGGTCCATGTCGAGGACAATCTGTTCTTATGCTCCGATGAAGGCCAGCGGATGGTGCAGGAGAGAATCTCCGAGCACAAACTGAACCGCGTCGTGGCCGCCGCTTGTACGCCTCGCACCCATGAGCCGATTTTCCGAGAAAGCTGCGACCAGGTCGGGCTGAACCCGTACCTTTTCGAGATGGTCAACGTGCGCGACCAGTGCTCCTGGGTGCATACCACAACCCCGGACAAGGCCACGGCCAAGGCGAAGGACCTTATCAAGATGGGAGTGGCCCGGTCGAAGCACTTGCAGCCGCTGTACAAAAACAGTATTCCAGTCAACCAGAGCGTACTGGTGATCGGCGGCGGGGTAGCGGGAATGTGTGCGGCGCTCGAGTTGGAGGCACAGGGCCTAAAGGTGTATCTGATTGAGAAAGAGGGCCGCCTGGGCGGCATTCTCAACGACCTCACCCGGGTGTATCCGGCCAATCTTTCGGCTTTTGAACTGTCGCGCGCCCTGATGGAGAAAGTCGAGGCCAGCCGGATCGAGGCGACCGCTTCCACCGAAATAAACTCCATCAGAGGTTTTGTCGGCAATTTCGATGTGGCCACCACCAACGGCAACCTCAAGGTGGGCGCTATTGTCATTGCCACCGGGGCGCATATCTACAAGCCTGGCGATGAGTTCGGCTATGGTCAGTTTGACAATGTCATAACCAATCAGGAGCTTGAAAACATCCTGCACGACTCCAGGGACAAGATTAAGATAAAGGGAGAAACGCCGGAGACGGTGGTTTTCGTGCAATGCGTGGGGTCGCGCGACCCGGAAAAGAATTCGGGCTGCTCCCGGTATTGTTGTCCCACCACTATCAAGCAGGCCATTCGGCTGCGGGAGAGTGGTGTCAACGTCGCCGTCCTGCACCGGGACATGCGCACCGTGGGAGCGCAGGCCGAAGAACAGTACCGGCGGGCGCGCGAGTTGGGTGTCAAGTTTATCAGATACAACGATGAAAGGTTGCCGGAGGTGTTCGGCGATGGAGGTCGGGCACGGACGGTTGAAATCCTCGAACTGGCCCTGCAGCGAATCCTTCAGGTTGATGTTGACTATGTGGTCCTGGCGGCCGGGATGGTACCCAACGAGGCGACTACCGCTAAACTTCACGATATCCTGAAGGTGCCTCGCGATGCGGACGGTTTCTTCATGGAACGGCACGCCAAGCTTGGCCCTGTCGAAACCACTATTGAGGGCGTTTTTGTGGCGGGCTGTGTCAGCGGTCCGAAGGATATTGCCGACTCAATCGCCCAGGGTTCGGCGGCGGCGGCCAAGGTGGCCTCGATCATTTGTAAGGAAACGGTTGAACTGGAACCCACCACCTGCACCGTGGACCAGAGCCTGTGCCGGGCCTGCGGGCAGTGTGTGGAGATATGCGAGTACCACGGGCCGTCACTGGTGGAACTTGCTGACGGCAGGCGCGCGGCCAAAATAAATCAGGCGCTCTGCAAAGGTTGCGGCACCTGCGCCAGTTGGTGTCCGACCGGAGCGATCGTGGCTTTGCATTTCACCGATGAGCAGATAGACTCGATGATGGAAGCATTATTAGCAGGCGTGGTGTAGATTATGGCTCAAAGAACAACTCGGACAAAGAAGAAAAAGCCGCAGGCGGAGTTTGTGCCCAACATTGTGGCTTTCGCATGCAACTGGTGCAGTTACGCCGGTGCCGACACCGCCGGCGTTAACCGCGTGCAATACTCACCCAATTTCAGGGTGATTCGAACGATGTGCTCAGGACGCGTGTCGCCGGGCTTTGTCCTCAAGGCGCTGAAGCTGGGCGCCGACGGCGTGCTGGTGTCGGGCTGTCATTTTGGCGACTGCCACTACATCTTCGGCAACTACAAAGCCGTCGATCAGTTCGAGAAAACCAAGGCGCTGGTCAAAACGCTGGGCCTGGATGAAAAACGTATCCGCCTGGAATGGGTCTCGGCCGCGGAAGGCGCCCGCTGGGGACAAGTGATAGACGAATTCGTGGAACAGATAACCGCTCTCGGGCCGAGTCCCTTAAACCACAAACAGAAAGCGAAGAAATAGTCGCCTATGGATACCGCTGTCGGACAACTCAAGAAAAGCCGGGCCTTCTTCTGCCTTGAATGCGGCAAGTGCACGGCCGTTTGCCCGATCTCGCGCTACAACAACAGCTACTCACCGAGGCGACTGGTGGCCCAGGGACTGTTTCACGGTGCCGACGAACTGATTGACAATCCGCTTTTATGGTCATGCCTGACCTGCCAGTTGTGTTCGCAGCGATGCCC
>JAUXCD010000008.1 GCA_030619085.1 Candidatus Zixiibacteriota bacterium | reverse complement strand
CGACTTCTTCGTGATTCAGGAAGGTGTGGACATCCTGGGATCAAAGCAAAACCAGTTGCAGCTTTTTTACAATCGTATGCTGGAGCGGATAAACCAACTGCCTCGATTGGAGGCGGAGTTAGCGGAGTTGGAGCGGCGGGTCGAAGCGGCCCGAAGGTATCGCGATGCCTTCAAATCCGAGGAGACGACGGTGGAGATTCTTTCGGAGCAGGCCAAGGAACGCACCAAGTACAAGGTGATCGAGCCGGCCCGCGTGCCGCTGGCACCATTCTGGCCCGACCGACGGCGGATCGGCATTCTGGGTTTCGTTTTGGGACTGGTTCTCGGTGGAGCCGCCGCGCTGCTTCGGGAGATACTCGACAGCTCGTTCAAGAGGGTTGAGGACGTTGAGGAAACGCTGGGACTACCCGTTATCGCTATCATACCCAAGATTGAAAAGCTAAAAATCAGGTAGTAGAATGGAAACCTATCGGTTAAGTAGCAAGCTTGTTGAGGATAGTCGGGAATTCATTATTCAGACAGCGAACGATGCCAAGGTCAGCACGGTAATGTCTACGGTGCTGGTGGACGGCGACGTTGCCGAGACGAGCAAGACCCCTCATCCCATCGAATATACGCCCGGAGAGGTGCTCTCGCTGGTCAAAAGCGCCCATGATGACAAGAAGAGAGAAGTGGAGACGATGCTTCACAGCTATCGGGCGGTTCTGAAAGCGGGTGACGCCCAGTCTCTTTATCAGCTCGGCACGGCTTTCTTTTATAAGTCGTTTCTCTCCGAGGCACGGCAGCTCTTCAACGCCGCCATCGGCCTTGATGCCGATTTTCACCAGGCATATAACTATGTCAGTGTGACTGAACTGGCGGGCGGCAATCTTGACGCCGCCGTGCGCGCCGCTAAGGTGGCCGTCGACATGCGCCCCGGTTTTGCCGATTACCACTACAACCTGGGACATGTCTACCTGGCCATGAAATCGTGTCGCAAGGCGGTGACCGAGTTCGAAGAAGCGATACGCGTAAATCTTTACTACGGCGACGCCTACTTCAGTCTGGGTCTGGCCCTTCTCAAAAACGCTCTTATGCAGGAAGAAACCAGCCTGTTTGCCGGTGTTCTCACACGCACCATCGATAACCTGAAAAAGGCAGCGATTATCGACCCCGATTATGATACCGAAGTGCTCGCCGAGAGTATAAAAGCTATAGATGATTCTGATTTGCCGGTGGCCTACGCGTTGCTAAGTAAGGCTTTCCAGGATAAGAAAGAGCACCGCTTCCGGGAATTGGCCGCGTACTACATGAAATATGTCTATGTGTATGATGATCTGTCAGAACCGACGCTCAACAACCGGATACAGTTTCTCGAAGACGAGCTGAAGAAGAACCCGTCGTATGTGGATCTACACGTGGAACTGTCAATGTGTTATCTTAACCGTGCCCGGTTCGCCTGGCAGCACGGAATCGAGCATTATCGCAAAGCGCTGGACATCAACCCTTCGCTGAGCAAGGTGGGGGAGAATCTGGATATCGCCGAACAGGAATCCCACAACATCAACACCGTTGTCGATAAGATTTCGGAGGGACGCTGAGGCTGTATGGCACGTAAATCTCGATCCATTGTAGATTTTTTCAGTCTTGATTCTCCTTTTGCCAACGAGTTCAGGCGACTTTTGCTTAAAATCAGCAGCACTCCGGCGGAGTCCGAACTGAAGTCGGTACTGCTGACATCGGCTATGGTATCCGAGGGCAAGTCGACGATCTGTTCGCTTCTGGGGGTGACGGCGGCCAGGCAAAACGGTCTCAAGACACTCATCTTTGACTGTGACCTGCGCCGACCAACCATCCACAAGTTCTTCGCCATAGAACGCGCTCCGGGACTGTCAGATATTCTGGTCGACGGTTACAATCCCAAAGAGGCCATTCGTAAGACCGGCATCGATAAGCTCGACATCCTCACCTCCGGCACAAGTCAACATCAGCCGGCGGAAGTGTTCGATCCCGAGGCGATCGGTATCCTGCTTGACGAGTTGAAATTCTACTATGACCTTATTCTGGTCGACTCCGCCCCGGTGCTGCCGGTATCCGATCCGCTGCTGTTGTCGAAGAAGGTCGACGGCATTCTCCTGGTGGTCAGGGCCGGCGCCACGAGTCGCGAAATCGTTGAGAGGTCGACCGAGATTCTCAGTTCCGCACGTGACCGCATCCTGGGGGTGGTACTTAACAACGCCGACAACAATCTGCCGTATTACTACGATTACCGGTACTATGGCTACAGTTACAAGGAATCAGGCAATAGATCCAATTCGTCTTTAAGGCAATCTTCCGGGCGTCGCAAGAGTCGGCGTTCAAACGGCGGCGGCGCCAGAAATAACGACGCCGAGGCTTCACACAAAAACAAGAAACCGATGCGCTGATGGATAAGGCGGTCAATCTGTTAACGGTTGACTGTGAAGAGTGGTTCGTTGCCGAGGCGCTGGCCTCTCATCACAGTCGCGATGAATGGGACCGTCTGACTTCCACGGTCGTCAAAAACAGCCGTCGCCTCCTGGACATGTTTTACCACTACGATGTCAAGGCTACCTGGTTCATCCTCGGCTGGGTTGCCGAAAGGCACCAGGACCTGCTCCAGGAAATAGCCAACGAGGGCCATGAAATAGCCTGTCACAGCTATTACCATCGTCGGGTCGATATGATGACCCCCGATGAATTTCGCATGGATACGCGGCGGGCCGTTTCGGCCATAATCCAGGCTACCGGGAATATGCCCTTTGGGTTCCGGGCGCCGAGCTGGTCGATTAATACCAACGTCACCTGGGCTTTCGAAATCCTTGCCGAATTGGGATTCATTTATGACAGCTCGGTTTTCCCCATCAAGCACGATATTTACGGAGTGCCACACGGCCCACGCCACACGTTCAAAATGAAAATCGACAACGATAAAACCCTCTATGAGATCCCGGCATCGACTTATCGTCTGCTTGGTAAGAACATCCCGGTGGCCGGCGGCGGATATTTGAGACACTCACCCTATTGGTATACCCGCCAGGTTATCAGGAGTCTCAACAAGCGCGGACGACCGGCCCTGGTGTATATTCATCCGTGGGAGCTTGATCCCGATCCGCCCAGGGTCGAGGGTTTGTCGGCAGTGCAGAAATTTCGGACCTATGGTTCAACTTCTTTGCTCACCCATAAGCTCAATAGCATCCTGCGGGATTTCCAATTTACGACCATGATAGAGTATCTGGACGGATTCCGACAGCAACAGATCGGGTTCAGGTAGTCGGTGCACTCGCCAATGTCGTTCAGCCTCAATGACCTCGAATGTTTCCGCCTGGCGAGTTTTTTTTGATTTAATCCTTGACTACGATTGTATAAAAACAAAACTTATATCTATGACCACGAGCGAGTTATACCAAGGAGGTACCATGAGAAGACTTATTATAACTCTGATAATAATGGCCATTGCCGTCCCCTGCCTTCAGGCTCGACGTCCCCGCGACAAAGCCGGTGAAGTCAAGAATGATGTCTATTCCGACAAGAAATACAATTTCAAATTGACCCTGAATGACGAATGGAAGTACAAGGTCAAAAAGAATGACAGTAAATTCCGACTGGTCCTGGTGCAGAAGAACTACGAAATTCCGCCGGATTATCTTGATGCTCCGGACTATACCATGGTTCCGCGGCTCGTTCTCTGGGTCGATACGACCTCCATGTCGGCATTTGCCTTTTTGGATTCACTCATTAGCGAGAACTATTCTTCAGACCAGAGGAAGGAACTGCTCCGTGAATTCGATATTCTCAATGACAACATCTCTGAAGGGGGTAATTCCCGGGAAAAGCTGGTAACCCGCAAAAAGAAGGCGTTCAATATTGAGGATAAAAAGGCACTGTTGTGGACGGGGCAGATGAAGTACCGCAAGGAAGTGGCGATATCAGCTTCCTCAATTGGTGGAAAGAGGGTGATCGGTGCCTACGGCGGCAGCATGGTGGGTATCAAAGACGGCGACAATATCTATATGTTCCATTTGATCTGTGAGTGGAACTATTTTGAGTCGAATTTAGCCAAGGCGATGCAGATTATCGAAAGCATCACCTGGAAATGACCTCCGCCGAAATTGTTGTTTGCAGATAGTACCTTAATTTTATAACTTAGCAGCCGGCTAACTTATTATTTAACACTGACGCGACTCTGGCGTACCCTAATGCCGGTCTGGAGGATGTATGTGGATTCTTAGGGCGATCTTGGTGGCCCTGGTGGTTATCTGTATTGTGGCCTTCGCCTTTTACAATATCGATCGCGCCAATGAGGTTGATGTCAACCTGATTTACGTCACCTTCACCAACGTCCCTCTCATTACGGTGGTCTTCTGGTCGTTCGTGGCCGGCGTGATTGTCTCCCTGCTTCTGTTCATCTCCGTATACGTGCGGCTGTCCGTTCAGCTGCGCACCGCCAAACGGCGTATCCGCGCTCTGGAGGGGGAGGTCACGGTCCTTCGCAATCGACCCATCGAGGAATCCGCGGACTTGCTGAAGGGGACCGACCGGGAAGAATCCGAGTTAACTTTGCCGTTTGAAGCGAGTGAGTAATCATGGTTGAATACGTTGTCATATTCCTGGCCCTGTTTATTATAGCACTGGTGTCCTACCTGCTTTATGACAGGTACTTCAGAAAAGAGAAGAGGACCGAATCGGCCGTTTACGTTGAGGCCCTTCAGGACCTCCTTGACGGCAAACAGGAGTCAGCGTTTACGAAATTGCGCCAAGTGGTCACCGAAGACAGCACTAATATTGATGCGTACTTGCGTCTGGGGCACATTCTGCGCGAAAACAAAAGGCCCGACCGGGCCCTGCAGGTGCATAAGGACCTGACCCTTCGGGGCGGTCTCGGCGAGCGTGAAAAGGTCGAGATTCTTCGCCAGTTGTATTTCGACTATTTTGATCTCGAAGATTTCGACATGGCCCAGGTGGCCCTCAAGGAAGTCATCTCTATAGACTCCCACAATCGATGGGCGTTCGTCAAGCTGCTGGAGTTGCAGCAGAAGAACCAGAAGTGGGACGAGGCGTATGATACGGCCGCGACCCTGCTCAAGCTTGAATCCAACAAGTCCAAAAAGCCGCTGGCCGTTTTCAAGTACCATATGGCTGAACAACTGCTCAAAAAACGAGAATACCACAAGGCCAGAATTCTTTTCAAGGAAGCGCTCGGTCTTGATCCTACCTACGTGCCGGCTTACCTGGCCATTGGAGATTCGTACTGTGAGGAAAAGCGCTTTGAGGATGCGGTCAATTTCTGGAATAAACTGATTGAGGCGGTTCCCGCGCAGGGACACCTCGTTATTGACCGTCTGAAAAGAACCCTGTTCGACCTCGGTCGTTTTGGAGATATCGTCCAGATTTGTCAAAACATCCTGATGTATTCGCCAAAGAACGTTGAGGCCAGATGTTGCCTGGCGGAATTCTATGAGAAAAAAGGTGATCTCGATGCGGCCGAGGAACTTCTGGTCGAACTGGTCGAGGACGCCCCGGGCGACTCGCGGTACGTTATGGAGTTGATCCGGCTCTATCTGGACAAGGCCGACACCAAGAATGTATACGATCTCCTGAGACGCATCGAACGAAAAAGGGAAGAGCGTTCCAGTCGCACCGGTGATGAACATACCGATACCAGCGCGATTGGTATTCAATAATAACCCCGGTATCCATTTCCCAGTTACCGATGAAAAAGCTGCTTACTCTTTTAGTCTGTACCCTTTTGACTCTTGCCGCGCCGACCGCGGCCGAGTCGATTTATTCCATGATCCGCAGCGGCAAACTTCAGGAGGCGACCGACTCGCTCTCCAGTTCTTCGACAGCCTCGTTGCGCGACGGCAATCGGCTGTTCTATTTCAGTCTTCTGGAATCAGACGGCGCCAAGAGCGCACAGCTCATGGAGGCATCTCTTCAGGCTTCGGTAGCGCCTATCTTCCGTGAAGAAATATACTACCGGCTCGCCCAGTACTATTTTGCCCGGGGCGACATCGAACGCCTGGCCCGCAATGTCAGGGATTATCGTTCGAGGTGGGAGAATGGCCGCTACATCAGTGAAATGCTTCGTTTCTCGGTTTTCATCGATCAAAGCTCCGGCGCTTTCGAAGCGGCCGTGCGCCAGATTGACCGGTATCTGCTGATGTTTTCAGAAGGCGATGCTTCGCAGTTGGGCGTTATCGACAAGGCACGGGTGATGATGAATTTCAACAAGCGCGTCGGCTCGGACAAGTTGCTGCGCAAACTGGCTCGCGAAAAGCAGGGGGTCGGCGTACCGCAGGCGCTGTATCTTCTGGGCCTTGAATCGGTGCGGGCCAAGAGAACCGATGACGCTGTGTTCTATTATAACCTTCTTCGCGAGGGATACCCGTCGGCGGTTGGACTTGATGCCCTGATTGACAAGATGATGGACGTATCCACTTCCGCCTCCGCCGATGACGCGGCAGCCCGACTGACCGGGACGTTCTACTCTGTGCAAGTAGGGGTATTTTCCGAGAAGAAAAATGCCGACAAGCAGGCCGAGGTCTTCAAGGCGTACGACAGGAAGGTGGAAATAAAGACCAAAACCATTTCGAATGTGAAGTATCGCGTGGTCTATGTCGGCCGTTTTCAAAGCTACGAAGACGCCGTCAGTTTCAAGAAGCGGCTTGAATCAAACCATGACGAAGTCTACCAGGTCGTAGCTCGATGAAGCGTTCCGCCGATAAATCGTCCTCACTCACCCCCTTGATGCAACAGTACCACGCCGTCAAAGCGCAGCATCCGGACAAAATCCTCTTCTTCCGGATGGGTGACTTTTACGAAATGTTCGGTGACGATGCCGTCAAGGCGGCCCCTATCCTGGAAATTGCGCTGACCTCACGTTCGCACGGCAATACCGAAAGGATCCCGCTGGCCGGGGTCCCGTACCACAGCGCCGACAAGTACCTGGCCCGGCTTCTGGCCCACGGCGAAAAGGTCGTGGTGGTCGAGCAGGTGGAGGACCCCAGGACGGCCAAAGGCCTGGTCAAAAGGGAGATTGTCGAGATACTGACCCCCGGCACAGCAACCGTCGATGGTGTCGATGCTCAGCGGCAGCCTTCGTGTCTGGTGGCGGTATACGAAAAAAATGACAAAGCCCTCGGACTGGCCGCGCTGGATATCACCACCGGAGCTTTCACGGTCGACGAGGGGAGCGCCGATGAAATCGTTGAGCGACTCAAAGTTTTGGAGCCCTCCGAGATCCTCTATCCTCATTCGCAGGAAAAAGAGCAGGTGGAAAAGCGCCTGCAGCTTCTCAACGGCTCGGCGCAACTGACGCCGTTTGAGGAGTGGAATTTCGATTTCAAGACAGCCGAACGAGAACTCAATGACCATTTTGGTACCGCCACTCTTGACGGGTTCGGCGTCGGTGACCGCAAACTGGCCGTAGCTGCCGCCGGTGCCATTCTGCGCTATCTGCACGAGAACCATCGGCAACGCCTCGACCATATCAACCGCCTCACGCCGTTTGACAGCCAGGAGCAGATGACGCTCGACTACAGCACCGTGCGTAATCTCGAACTCATCCGCAGCATCGCCACCGCCACCGAGGAGAATTCGCTTTTTTCCGTTGTCAATCTGTGCCACACGCCAGCCGGTGCCCGGCGGTTGCAGCGCTCATTGCTTCATCCGTTTATTTCCCGCGACAAAATCGAACTGCGCTTGCGGGGAGTGTCCGAATTAGTCAAGAATCGTGATCTCGGCTTTCAGCTCAGAGAGAGCACCAGGGGACTGGCGGACCTTGAGCGTCTGGTCGGCCGTCTGGGGATCGGTAAGCTCAACCCACGGCAGATGGCCGCCGTGAAAGACGCCCTGCTTGTCGCCCGTGAGATTGCCGGTATTCTCAGCCGGGCGCAAAGCAAATTGCTGGCGCAGGCGTCGTCGTCGATGCCGGACACAAAAGAAGTAATCGACAGCATCACGCGGGCGCTGGTCGATGACCCGCCGCTGGTGACCAACAAGGGCGATATCATTCGCCGGGGCTTCTCGAGAAAACTGGATGAACTCAATGATTCCATCCGCGACGCGCGCCACTATATCGGGTCGCTTCAAAGCAAAGAACGTGAGCGCACGGGGATCACCACTCTCAAAGTAGGGTTCAATAAGGTCTTCGGGTACTATATCGAGGTTACCAGGGCCAATTCGTCGGCCGTTCCCGATGAATACATCCGGAAACAGACGCTCGTCAACGCCGAACGCTACATCACACCGGACCTGAAAGAAAAGGAAGAACTGATCCTGTCAGCCGAAGAGAAAATCTTCAAGCTCGAAAGCGAACTGTATATGGAGCAGGTTGATTTTCTCAGTGGACGTATCGGTGATTTGATGAACACCGCACACCTGCTGGCCGAAATAGATTTAGTATCGGCGCTGGCCGATTTGGCCGTCAACAAAGGATACTGTTGCCCGGAGATTTACGATGACACCCGGCTGGTGATTGAAAACGGCCGTCACCCGGTTATCGAGTCAGTACTGCCGCCGGGCGCTTTTGTCGGCAACGATACCAGCTTGGCGGTGGGAGAGGGATGTATTCACATTCTCACCGGCCCCAATATGTCCGGCAAATCAACCTACCTTCGCCAGATAGGCCTGATTGTCATTTTGGCCCAAATAGGCTCGTTCGTGCCCGCCGACAAAGCTGAAATCGGGCTGGTGGATCGCGTCTTCACGCGGGTCGGCGCCCTGGACAATCTTGCCCGCGGTCAATCGACCTTTCTGGTAGAGATGGTGGAGACGGCCAATATCATGCACAACGCCACCGAACGGTCGCTGGTGCTGCTCGACGAGGTCGGCCGGGGCACATCGACATTCGACGGCCTGTCTATCGCCTGGGCGGCCGTGGAGCATAACGATGAACAGATTGCCGCCCGAACGGTCTTCGCCACCCACTATCACGAGCTGACCGGCATGGCCGAATTGTATCCACGCGTCCGCAACTTCCAGGTGGCGGTCAAAAAGTGGGAGGACCGGGTGGTTTTCCTGCACCAGATTATCCCGGGTGGTTGCGATGATTCCTACGGCATCGAAGTCGGCAAGCTGGCCGGTTTGCCCCGGAAAACCATCAGCCGCGCCAAACAGATTCTTCGCCTGTTGGAATCGGGAAAGTTCAACCAGAGCGAACTGGGGCGCGGTATCTACAAGGAAAAAGTCCAGCCGACTTTGTTTGATCCCAAACCATCGGCCATCGAAAAGAAAATCAGCGAAGCGGATCTCGACCACATGACGCCCATCGAGGCCCTCAACTTCCTGCGCGATCTCAAGGGAGACATAACCTGATGGCAGTTTCCCCGGACAAACACACCAAACGCTGGATCCGGCCGCTTCCCAAGCAGGTCATCAATAAGATAGCCGCCGGTGAGGTTGTGGAACGCCCGGCCTCGGTGGTCAAGGAACTGGTGGAGAACTCCATCGATGCCGGCAGCGACCGCATTGATATCATTATCGAGAAGTCCGGCACGAAGCTCATCAAGATTGTCGACAACGGTGCGGGTATTGAAAAAGACCAGATGGAGATAGCTTTCGCCCGGCATGCGACCTCGAAAATTTCCAGCTTTCAGGACCTCGATAATCTTCACTCCTACGGCTTTCGCGGCGAAGCCCTGCCGTCTATAGCTTCGGTATCGCGGCTTCGCATGGTCTCGCGAGTTGCCGACGCCGACTCCGGCTACGAGATAATATTTGAGGGCGGGGTGCTCAAGTCGCTCAAACCGATCGCGGCGGCGCCGGGAACCGTTATCGAAGTCGAGAACCTGTTTTTCAATACTCCGGCACGACGGAAATTTCTGAAGTCGGAAAGCACCGAGTCGCGGCACATCTCCCGCATCGCCACGGCCATGGCCATTGGTCGCTTTGATTTGGCTTTCTCGCTGAATCTCAACAGCCGCAGTATTTTCAGTCTGCCGACCGGTTCATCGTTGAGAGAGAGGGTTAGCGGCATTCTGGCGCCCAACAAAAAGTTTGTGTCGGTGTCGTTTCAATCGGATAAGACCACCCTGGAAGGATTCATCGGCGTACCGGAACTGGCCCAGAACAACCGTTACGGTTTGTACCTCTTCATCAACAACCGTTTCATCTACTCGGCCACCTTCTCGCATGCGCTGAAAGCCGGTTATGAGGAGCTATTGCCCGGCGGGAAGTTCCCCATCGGCACGTTGCTTTTGACGGTAGACCCGGCCGAGATCGATGTCAACGTGCACCCGACCAAGACGGAGGTGCGCCTGTCAAACGAGCGGGAAATCCACGATATCATCTTCCGCGCCGTGAGGGATGCTCTCCGCCAGGACGGTATAATCCCGTCGTTTCGGGCTGGACACGGCTTTGCCGGTTCGCGGTCATCGGGCGATGCTTCCCGGCCACGTCCGGGAGCGTCATCGGTGATCCCCGGTATTGGGGTCAACCATCCGGCCAACACTGAGTTTCTATCGCAGCTTTACCGGCACCCGGACAATATCGAGATCGGGCAGCCCATCGCCGAGCCGAGCGGTGAGCATGGTACCGTGCGGGTAGACACCCACACTGGTGAGATAATCGAGGGACCAACAACAGAGCCAGCCGACCACACCGGTCCCAGCGGTGGCTTCAGGCTGGTGGGCCGTTTTGCCGATCTATATTTGCTTTTGCAGTCGGGTGAGGATTTGTACATCGTCGACCAGCACACCGCCCACGAACGGGTGCTCTATGAGCAGACGCTCGAAAGAGTGGACAGGCAGTCCGCCGACAGCCAACAGTTGCTTTTTCCGGTCCAGATTGAGTTGAGTCCGGTTCAGTTCGCCGTGTTTGAGGACTCGACCGAACTTCTGACTATCTGTGGATTCTCAGCGGCAGCATTTGGCGGCCGCACCGTGAATATCAATGCTGTCCCGGCGTTGCTGTCAAAAAAGTCGCCGGAGAGGTTGTTCGGCAAGATCATCGATGACATCGCCTCGCTTCGCAAAGCCGGGCTGGACCTCAAAAAGGCCGTGGCCCAATCCATAGCCTGCCGGGCGGCCGTCATGTCCGGTGACCGCTTGACCGACCGGGAAGCCACCCATCTTCTGGACTGCCTTTTGCAGTGCGACAATAAATACTCCTGTCCGCACGGACGTCCTACATTTATAAAGATCACTCGTCAGGATTTGGACAGACAGTTTGGACGTGAATAATACAGCCGTTATCAGAATAATCTGCGGCCCGACCGCCTCCGGCAAAACAGCCGCCGCGCTGGCCGTGGCCGAAAAACAGACGGTGGAAATCGTGTCGGCCGACTCGCGGCAGATTATCAGGCATCTCGATATTGGTACCGCCAAACCGACCGAGCAGGAGCGCGCCCGAGTGCCTATGCACCTGATAGACATTATCGAGCCGGGGGAAAGGTACTCGGCCTTTCGGTTTATCGATGACGCCTCACGCGTTATCGATGACATCCTCGGTCGTGGCAGGACGCCGTTGGTGGTTGGGGGAACCGGCCTGTACCTTCGGGCGTTAAGTGAAGGTGTGGTGGAGATTGACACCGAGGACATGGATATCCGCGAGCGTCTGGAGCGGGAGATGGAACAGATCGGCGCCGAGAAGATGCATCAGCGTCTGAGCAAAATAGACCCGCTGGAGGCGGCCAAGGTGCACCCAAATAACAAAGTGCGCGTGATTCGCGCGCTCGAGATATATCATTTGACCGGCAAGTGTAAATCGGAGTTGATGACTACCGGCGCTTATCGCAAAAGCAAACACCGCCTTCAATATCATTGTCTGCTGCCGGAGCGAGCGGCGTTGTACGAAAAGATCAACGCGCGAGTGGATGCAATGATAACCGCCGGTCTGCTGGAAGAACTCAACCAGCTTTGTGAGAAAGGCTGGCGCAACCAAATTCGCCGATCCAACGTACTCGGATATAACGAGCTGTTGGACCATCTCGACGGGACGCTTTTGCTGGATGAAGCCGTGAGTACGATCAAGCAAAACACCCGCCGCTATGCCAAACGGCAGATGACCTGGTTTCGCAATCAGACGGAATGCACCTTCTACCAGTACCCTCAGGAATTGGCCGAGGCGCTAACGGGTGGGTAATTAGTTGCTGTTTAGCATCTTAGAAAAGTAGTTGACACTGTGGGGTGGCTGCCCTTTTTTGGTCGAAAATAGCTTGTATGCCAAAGACTTAAGGGAATCGGATTCGCATCCGATATAAGGATAATACGAATAACAAGGAAAGTTCTGGGAAAATAATATGCACCTTTTGAAATACATTGTCCTCGCCGCTTTCGTACTGTCGCTAGTGGCATGTACCGGCAACAACAAGTATGCCTCCCCGAGAGTATATGGCACCGAACAGTCTCGTTCATCGAATGACGATGAGGCCACCACCGAAAAGACAGAAGCCCTCAGTACCGAAACGACGCAGATTTCGAAGACCGAAGATACTGCCTCCGGCAAGCTGTCCGGTGCTATCGTCGAAGACACCGCGAAGGCCAAGGATGAGCCTGCGGATAACAAGAAGGAATCCGGAAACGTAGTCAAGGCTCATCAGAAGGCGCAGCATGAGCATTATCCCAGCAATGAGATGCTCACCGATGTCGAAGATTCGGCGTCGGCTGTCGACGACTACATCTGGCGGCAGTTCGAGCTGGCCGATGAATATCACGCTATGGGCGTAATGGCCAATCGGGAAGCCAGTTGGGAAGAGGCCCAGTACTATTTGGACAAGTCACTCAAAATACTGGCCAATCTGGATATTGAGACCGACACTTCGCTGACCCCTGAAGCCGTGAAATACACTAGTTTGCTCGATAACATCATCGCCGATTATCGCGTTACGCTGCGCTCGCTGGGTAATCTGACCGACGAAGTTTCGGCGGCTGTCATTGTCGAACGCTTCGGTGATCTGGCTGAGCGTCTTGATGACGACACAATGCGTGTGTTCAAGACCGAGCAGAAAACCATCACCTACGATCTGCCAATCGTCATGAATGACCGGGTGAAAGGCTCTATCATTTATTTCCAGACGGTTGCCCGGGATGCCTTCAAAAAGTATCTGCGTCGCAGCAAGAAGTACAAGCCGATGATGTTGAAAAAGATTCACGAATACGGTCTGCCCGAGGATTTGGTTTATCTTTCGATGGTGGAGTCAGCCTACAATCCCCACGCCTATTCCTGGGCGCGAGCCATGGGACTGTGGCAGTTCATCGCTTCCACCGGACGGATGTACGGCCTCAAGCGTGACTGGTGGATGGACGAGAGAAAAGACCCGGTGAAATCCACCGATGCGGCCTGCCGCTTCCTGAGAGATCTGTACAAGCAGTTCGGCTCTTGGGAGTTGGCCATGGCCGCCTATAATGGCGGACCGGGCCGGGTGAGCAGAACTATTAAGAAGCAGAAGACTATCGACTTCTGGAAGATGCGCCTCAAGCGCCAGACTATGGACTATGTCCCGCTGATTATGGCTGCCACCATCATATCCAAGGACCCCGGCAAGTACGGATTTGAAGATATTGAGTATGAACCTGAAATCGTCTGGGACGAGGTTGTGATAGACCGCTGTCTGGACCTTTCGGTGGTAGCCAAAGAAATAGGCTGCTCGCTGAAAGAGTTGAAGACCATCAACCCCGAGATCCTGCGCAACTACACGCCGCCCAACAAGAAGAAATATGTGTTGAAAGTTCCGGCAGGCAAAACGCGGGCTTTTGCTGCCGCCTATGACAATATGCCGTCACCCAAAGAGACGAGTTGGGCGCGGCACCGCATCAAAAGAGGCGAGACTGTCAGCACTATCGCCTCCCGCTACGGCGTTTCGCAGTACGCCATCTTGGCCGCCAATAGCCTCAAACGGACCTCGAAAATATACGCCGGCAAAGAGTTGATTGTGCCGGTGCCGCTCGACGGGGATGCTTCGTGGTCGGCATCGCGAAGTAACAAGAGTTACGACAATTACACGTCCAAGAATTCCATTTACGTCGTCCGCCGCGGTGACACTATGTGGGATATCGCCCGGGCGTTTGGCACCACCGTGAGTGCTCTTCGGCGGATCAACTATATCGAACGCGGCTCTCGCATCTACGTGGGGCAGAAGCTGAAAATTCCGTCCAGCGCGACCAAGCTCAAAAAGAAGAATAAATCCGAATCGCGGTCTCCAAATGTCTATGCCTCGCGCGACGCCGACGAACCGTCGAGCGGGAACACGAAAAGCTCCGGTTCGCCTAAAAAGTACAGGGTGCGTTCGGGTGACACGCTGTGGGATATTGCCCGCCAATTCGGTCTGACGACCAGCAAACTCCGCCAGTTGAACGGGCTGGGTCGCTCCAGCCGGATTTATCCGGGGCAGCAGTTGGTGGTTACGTCCAACGGCGCTTCGTACGTAACTCACAAGGTGAGGCGTGGAGAGACGCTTAGCCGAATTGCTAAGCGCTATCGTACCTCGGTATCGGGAATTATGACCAGCAACGGGCTGACCGATCCTGATGAGATCCAAATAGGTACAAGACTCAAAATCTACACAAAGTGATAGGTTTATAAATGGCCAAGAAAAGAGACGTTGTCGTTGCGGTCGTCATCGCAGCATCGTTCCTCGTTGTATTCGTGTTTTTCGGAATTATGTTTCTGGGTTTGCTTACCGAAGGCGGTGACCTGGGGCTCTCCGGTCTGGGGGGGAATGTCGGCGTGGTGGAGATTTATGGCATCATAACCGAGGAATCCGGCCGACCGGTCATCAAGCAGATTGAACAGTGGGCCGACAACAACTCGATCCGCGCCATCGTCGTTCATCTCGATACTCCCGGCGGCGGCGTCGCCATTTCACAGGAAATCTGCGATGCTATCAAGCGGGCCCGGGACGAAAAACCGGTAGTGGCGGCCATGGCGTCAGTGGCCGCGTCGGGCGGATATTATATCGCTTGTGCCGCCGATCGCGTGATCGCCAATCCGGGGACCGTGACCGGTTCTATCGGTGTGATCTTTCAGTACCACACCTTCAATGAGTTAATGGACAAGGTCGGCATCGGCACTGAAACGGTAAAATCCGGCGAACTGAAAGATGTTGGCAGTTACTCCAAGCCGATGACGAAGAAGGAAGAACTGATGGTTCGTTCGGTAGTGATGGACTCCTACGAGCAATTCGTGGCGGCCATTGCCGAAGGTCGTGGAATGGACCCGGAGGAAATATATCCGCTGGCCGACGGTTCCATATTCACCGGGGCACAAGCCTATAACCTGGGACTGGTGGATACTCTGGGCGGTTTGAAGGAGGCTGTGGACCTGGCGGCTGAACTGGCTGAAATCGAGGGAGAGGCCAAAATGGTCAGGCCGTATAAGAAAAAGCGGGTTTCAATATTCGATTTGTTGGGCAATCTGCTGAAAAACGTCAATTCTAACGTGGAAAATCAGCTTTCAGGGCCGAAACTTCTGTATCTGTACCGCTGATATCAGACTTCCACGAGCGGCCAAAAAAATAGAAAATATCACTTTTTTTCCTTTTCTTATCTGGGAAAGTTACGTATCATAACGAGTCTCATAGGGTTACCCGGTCAGTTGAGATGGGTATCTCTGGAGCGTACAATTGAAAACTGAAGTAGAAACAACTGCAGAATAGTCAGGAGAGGTAGTCGTGACTAAAGCTGATTTAGTTGAAAAAGTGGCAGAGAAGACCGGCCTCACCAGGACCGATGTTGCGGTGGTTGTGGATTCGTTTCTCGACACCGTTAAAAAGTCGCTCGAGAACGGACACAACATCGAGATCCGAGGTTTTGGCACTTTCAAGGTGAAGCTGCGCAAGGCTCGTAAGGCCCGGAACCCTCGCACCGGCGAAGTGGTTCCAGTTCCTGACAGAAAGGTCCCGGTGTTTAAACCTTCCAACGAATTCAAGAACATGATTACCAAGCTGTCTATCTAAGGATTTCTGGAACAAACTGGAGGATTGATGCCCAGCGGTAAAAAGCGTAAACGGCAGAAGATTAAAACGCACAAGCGCAAAAAGCGTAGACGTGCGAACCGTCACAAGAAGAAAGTAAGATAGGCTCAGCTGCCAGGGGAACAATTGTTTCTGACAGTCGGGAACAATTTTCCCGACCCGAAGCCGTTGCAACAACCCGCAGGTTATCAGATCATCTTTCAGGGTTCGCAAGCCTCGATAAGCCAGTAACTTATCGACCTCGCAGAAAAAATAATGCCCACTTCCTCAAGTGGGCATTTTTCTTGTTACTATAAATGGGGGATGAATGGAACCTACAATCGAATTTTCCGGCTGCTGCCGCTGATTGGCCTTCTTTCACTTTCAGTGGCGGCCGCCGAGCGTACGGACTTCATAGTCAACGACGACGGTGGCGTCGCACAGCAGACCAATCCCCGCATAGCCGTATCCGATGGCAGCGGTTTCGTTGTCACCTGGGTTGACCGCCGGGGAGAGACGGCCGATGTCTACCTGCAGCGCTATGATACCGCCGCGATGCCCACCGGTGACAATATCCGTATCAACGATGACACCACCGCGTCATATCAATTTGCCCCGGCTGTGAGTGCCAACCTTTCCGGTCGCTATGCTTTTGCCTGGACTGATTACCGTGAAGGCGATTACCCGTTCAATCCCAACATAGCCTGCAAGGCGTTCGACACTTCGCTACAGGCGGTCGGAGCCGAACTGAATCTCACTCAGGCATCGAGTACTTCGCAAAAAGAAGCTGCCGACATTTCGCTCTCGCCTTATGGTGGCGGAGTCGTGGTGTGGAGTGATTACCGCAAAGGCAACTGGGATATATATGGGCAGATGATTACTGACGACGGCGAGGCCGTGGGTGGTAATTTCAGAATCGACGACGACATCACTGGCAGCCAGCAGCACGCCCCGCGCGTATCGGTATCGCCTGACGGTTGGTTTGTGGTGGTCTGGTATGACAATCGCTGGGGGGACGACGACATTCTCTTTCAGATGTATGACGCCGATGGCAATAAGGTCGGCGTGAATATAAAAGTCACCACCGACGCGGGTGGTTATCGTCAGGCATTCCCCGACGTGGCTTGTGACGGCAACGGACATTTCACGATTGTCTGGGTAGACTGGCGCAACGGCACGTACCCGGCCAACCCCGACATATACTCCGGTCAATTCGATACCATGCTGGTAGCGTTGACGGGAAACCTCAAAATAAACACCGACAACTCCGGGCAGGCGCAACGCGAACCGGTTATTGCAGCCGACCGCATGGGCAATGTGGCGATCATCTGGGCCGATTCTTCGGCGACTTCGTGGGATATCACCGGCCAGATGATTGATGCTGACGGCGTCGTGCGGGAAGCCAATTTTAGAGCCAACTCGTTTGGCGATAGTTTGCAGATACGCCCTGATGTCGCGCTTGACGGAAGGTATCGCTATGTAACCTGGGCCGACAAACGCAACGGCAATTTCGACATTTATGCTTCGGTGACCGAATATAACAACCCCTCGCTGGGCGTGTTTCCGTCCACAATGACTTTCCAAATGCCGCTTGGCGGCGCTGTCCCGTCGTCCAACACCGTCGTGGTCGACCATGTCGGCTACAACCCCATTGATTTCAGTGTCATCGGTGGCAGTGACTGGGTGGTTTTGTCGGCTCTTTCGGGGACCAGTCCGGAGTCGCTGACGGTCACTATCGCGACCGACACATTGCCGGTCGGTGCATACCTTACAACTTTTACATTTGTCGATGTTGCCGGTGATGATTCGTCGGCAACTCTGACGGTGCGTCTCGATGTCACTCAACCGCCCGTGATGCTGACCCTGGCGCCCGATACGCTGTCGTTTACGGTTGATGAAAGCTCTCCGGCAACGCAAGCGGCCAGTCTCGACATATCAATCTCGGGAGATAGTTCTCTGGTCTGGACCGCCGCCTGGTCGGCCACCTGGATGGCACTGTCGCACACTTCCGGCATCGGCTCGACTACCATAAGTGTCGTTATCGACGCCGCCGATCTGGACACCGGGCTATACGTGGCGCCTCTGGAGATTTCTGCAACCGGAGCGACTAACTCGCCGGATACGGCCTGGGTCATGATAGATGTTATGCCCGCGCCGCCGGAGTTAGCGGCCAACCCAGCCTCGTTTCTCGTTACTTCGATAAACTATCAAAATGTAGATACCTTTCTGGTCGTGTCCAACATCGGCGGTGGCTTGCTCTCATGGCAAGCCGCATCGCCGGATTCCTGGCTCGCGATCAGCCCCGATTCGGGGAGCAGTGGCGACACGATCTGGATATCTCAGGACACCAGCCTGCTGTCGGTGGGGATGCAGGCAACTCAGATAAACATCGTCGATACCACCACCGCCAACGATTCTGTCAGCGTGCTATTTGTTGTCGACGTTATCGAGAAACCGGAATTCTCACTCGACCCCGATTCGCTGTTTTTGCAGGTGGCCGATTCATCTTCAGTCGACACTTTTGTAATCATCAGCAATGTCGGTCTGGACACCCTTGCCTGGCAGGCGCAGAGTGATTCTGCTTGGCTGGAGATCACACCGGCTTTGGGCACCGATGGCGACACTATTTACCTGACTATCGCCGATACCTCTCAAGCGCCAGGAATCTATGTCGCGCATATCGAATTCACGGACTCCACCGCGATCACACCGTCGGTGGTGCTGCCGGTCGTTTTTGAGCGTCTGGCATTGCCGACCACCGATACCATCACTTTTGCCGATGTTCAGGTGGCAACGGGGCAGACTGATCAATTGGCGGTGACGATGGCTCTGTCTCAATCGACATCGCAACTTTTTGTGCCGGTAACTTATGATACATCAGTGATAACCGTCGACTCGGTTGTCTTTGCGGCGACTTTACCAGCCTCGGCTACCGTCGATTATGTTATTGACAGCTTAAACGGTCTTCTTTCTCTCAGCCTGACTGTTGACACCTCTGCCGAACTGACCTCCGGGCATCACAGTCTGGCCGAGATCATGTTCACGGCGGGAGGTGCCGAAGGGGAAATGTTACTGCAGGCGTACGATGCCGACAGCCTCCAGGCCTATATTATCTCAGTGGCCGACGACAGTTCGAAACCGGACATAGTGCCGGGCACCATTATGGTCTCAGCGCCGACAGTTGTAGAAGAACAAAATCCCCAGCTTCTGCCACAATCTGTGGGTCTGAGTCAGAATTATCCTAACCCGTTCAATCTCAGCACTGTTATCGAATTCCAGATTCCACGCGCGGCCGACGTCAAGCTGGAAGTCTTCAACATTCTCGGCCAGCGCTTGACGACCCTCGTTTCCGGGATCCTTGCCGCCGGTATCTACCGCGAAGCCTGGAATGGAAAACTGGAGTCCGGGCGTGTGGCCCCGTCGGGAATCTACTTCTACCGCCTGAGAGCGGGCGGTGAATCGCTTATTCGAAAAATGGCACTTATTAAGTAGTCATTCCAGTAATCATTACCTGAAAACGGCAACTTTTTCCAGCGCAACCCGTAATACAAGCCAGAGACAAATAAGTAGATCTGGAGGAAAGAATCATGACTTGGAGCAAGCTACTCCTCGCTTTGTTTATTATCACCTTCACGGTGGCAACAGCCGCTTTTGCCGGTAGCGGTGACCGGATTTACGGCAAAATCACTACGGTCGACGGTGATGTCTTTGAGGGACTGATCCGCTGGGATAAGAACGAAGGCAACTGGGTGGATGTCCTTAATGGAAATAAGGAGCTATCCAAAAGAAATCTGAAAAAGTCCAGCAAGTCCGCACGGAAAAAATATCGCGATCGGGACGTGTCCATCAATATTCTGGGTCTCAAGGTGGGTGGCTCGTCAAGCGGCTGGAGTTCCTGGAGCAGTGAAGCTCAGTCAGGAATGCGATTCGGCCACATCAAGGCGCTCGAAGTTATCGGCGACGATGAAGTCCTGGTGATTTTGAAAAGCGGCGAAGATGTGGAATTGTCCGGCGGCTCGACCGACATCGGCGACGGCATCAGGGAGATCGTAATTGAGGACGACCGCGAGGGAGAGATCGAGTTGGTGTGGGACGATATTGAAATGGTCGAATTCATGGATACTCCAGGTGATCTCAAGTCCAGTCTCGGTGAGCGTCTGTTCGGTACTCTGACCACCAGACGTGGTGATGAATACACCGGTTATGTCTGCTGGGATGTCGACGAACTGTTCACGAAAGACATCCTCGACGGCGATTACAAGGGCAGACGCCGCAAAATCAAGTTCGGCAAGATAGACACTATTTCCCGATACAGTTCCAGCGGTGCCGAGGTGATTTTTACCAACGGCGATGAAATGGTCCTTCGCGGCACCAACGACGTTGACGATTCCAATAGCGGTATTACGATTTCCGATCCCGGCTTTGGACAGGTGACCGTGAAATGGGATGAGTTCGACGAACTCAAATTCCATGACCCGACCGTGGTGGCCCGCTACTCTGACTTCGATGGCGGTCGTCCGCTCAGCGGTACCGTGTTCACCGAAGACGGTGATTCTTACACCGGTAGTATCCGCTGGGATAACGATGAGGAGTACACCTGGGAGATTCTCGACGGTGAATTCCGCGATATGGAGTTCGATGTTGAATTCGGTCTGATCAAATCCATCGAAAAGAAATCTTACCGGGCGGTCACGGTAACCGTGTGGGACGGACGGTCCTTCGCGCTGCGCGGCTCCAACGACGTGAATGAAGATAACAAGGGGATATTCATCACCATGTCTGACGACGACGAGGTCGAGATAGATTGGGATGAGTTCGAACGCGTCGAGTTCAAGAAGTGACATCAAAGTAGACAAGTTTCCAGCATTCGGTGATAGCAGCGCCGCCGGGGTCATGCCCCGGCGGCGTTATGCTTTGGGGATACTGGTGTTAAACCCAGCGACACACGACTGCCGCCGAGCGGTGACCGGTAAACACAAAAAAAAGCCCCGGAAATATCCGGGGCCTTAATGTCTATGCGAATCGGATGCTACTTAAGGTCCTGATGTTCTTTCAGTTCTTTCAGTTCCTTTATATGATTCTGAGCTTCCGCAAGCTGCGTCTTGGCTTTGGGGTTACTCTTGGCGACGCGCACAAAACCATCCCAGGCAGCGATGTTGGTGCTGATATCGTCGGGGTTGTTGGTCTCTACCGCAATCGCGTAGTTGTAGGCGGCCAGGTATTTCTTTGAATTGATCTTCATGGCTGATTTGAAAGCGCTGGCGGCACTCTTGTATTTCTGCTGCGCCAGATAAATCTGCCCCATCGCGAACTGAGAGTTGTAATTATTGCTTTTGAGTTCAATTGACTTTTTGAAGGCCGCAATAGCCTCGGTGTTCTTACTCGATTTCTGGTAGCCTTTGCCCAGCATGAAATAAGTGAGATAGTCTCCGCCGCCGTTCTCGTGGCACTTGGTCAGGGCGCCGATCAGTTCGGTATAATTTCTCTTATAGTAATAAACCTTGCCGATATCCTTAAGCAGTTCAGCATTGGTGGGCTCGAGACCGAGGGCCGACATGAACGCTGCTTCAGCCTCGGCATATTTCTTCAGTTTGAATTCGACCCGGCCCAGACTGGAGAATGCCCCGACATTGGTCTTGTCCGCATCGGTGGCTTTCCGAAACATGTCGAGGGCGTTTTCGTAATCTTTGCTCTCGAAATAGACCGCCCCAAGGTTCATATAAGGGTCAACATAACTCGGCTCCTCGTTTATCGCCGCCTTATAGGCGATAATGGCGCCTTCAACATTGCCATCCTGTTTGGCCTTGACGGCGGTATTGAAGTGTTCTTTAGCCTTGTTAAGATCGGCCTGAACACTGCCCGCCATCATCAAGAGGCCGAATAGGAAGAAAACGGTTAGGATTGTAGCTAACTTTCTGTCTTTCTTCTCAAACATAAGCACTCCTTAATTGCGTTATATTCTTATAACGTCCTAGCTATAAAACAGTTCAAGGAAATTAAAGCGATTTCCTGTGCTCGGCGACGCTTTTTTTTATCTCCGGATGCCTCAGCGCCAGGATCCGCCCGGCCAGAATAGCTGCATTTTTGGCACCCGGCTTGCCAATTGCCACTGCCGCAACCGGAATTCCGGGAGGCATTTGCGTCACTGACAGCAGGGCATCCAGACCGTCAAGTGCCGCCGGAAGAGGAACACCGATAACCGGTAGATTCGAGTGAGCAGCCGCGACGCCGGGAAGGGCCGCCGATAATCCTGCCATGGCAATTATGACCTCAAAGCCATTTTCTTCCGCCTTGGAAGTCAATTCGGCTGTTCTGGCCGGGTGGCGATGGGCCGAAGAAACCTCGATATCGCTGCCAATGCCAAGTTGAGTAAGCTGATCGGCACATGCCTGGGCGTACTCAAGATCAGACTTGGAACCAACAATAATAAGTGCTTTGGGCATAACTGGCTACTTCCTCTTGAGATTCAAGACCCGGAACCCGATATCCTTGCGATATCTGGCTCCCTCGAATTTAATTTTATTGACCGTCCGATAGGCGCGATTCAAGGCCAGTTGCAGGTTCTTGTCGAGTCCGACCACGCCGAGCACGCGACCGCCTGAAGTCATATACTGGCTGTTCTTATACACCGTACCGGCATGGAATACAACACAATTGTTGTCGTCCTTGTTTGGCAGTCCCCCGATCTTAACGCCCGTGGTGTAGTTGCCAGGATAGCCCTTGGACGCCATGACGACACAGGCAGCGGAATCATTGCGCCAGGACAACTGGCCGATAGAGGCCAGCTTGCGATTGACCACGGCCATCATCAATTCGTACAGGTCAGTTCTCAACAGCGGCAGCACCACCTGCGTTTCCGGGTCACCAAAGCGACAGTTGTATTCCAGCACTTTCGGTCCGCCCGGGGTGATCATCAACCCGGCGTAGAGAACGCCTTTGTAAGTGATGCCCTCTTTGTTCAAGCCGCTCAGAGTAGGGGCCAGGACGTAATCATTGATCCTGGTCATGATTTCGTCAGTGGCGAAACCGGTGGGGCAATAGGCTCCCATTCCACCGGTATTGGGACCCCGGTCGCCATCGAAAGCCTGCTTGTGATCCTGACTGGCCAGAAGGGGTACGATCGTTTTACCGTCGGTGAGTGCCATCACTGAAATTTCCTGTCCCTGAAGGAATGATTCAACCAAGATAGTATCACCGGCACTGCCGAACTGTTTTTTGACCATCATGTTCTCGATAGTCGCTGTTGCCTGCTCGGCGTTCTTAACGACGACCGCACCTTTTCCTGCGGCCAGGCCGTCAGCTTTGATCACCACCGGGTACTCAACCGTTCTGCAAAAGCCGATAGCCTCGGCGGCGGTGGTGAAGACCTTGAACGCAGCCGTGGGGATATGGTATTTACGCATGAACTCTTTGGAGAAAACTTTGCTGCTTTCCAGTTGACTGGCGCTTTTATCAGGAGCAAAAACCTTCAGTTTTCTCTTGGTGAACTCATCGGCGATTCCGGCCGCCAGGGGTGCTTCCGGCCCGACCACCGTCAGGTGAATCTTGTTACGGGCGGCAAAATCGGCAAGGGCACGAATGTTGTCTGCTTTGATGTTAACGCACTTGGCGATTTTGGAAATACCGCCGTTGCCCGGAGCACAGAATATGTTGTCTACCTTCTTGGACTGTTTCAGCTTCCAGATCAGAGTATGCTCGCGGCCCCCTGATCCCACTACGAGGACTTTCATAAACTACCTTATTGCAAGATTATCCCATAAAGGGACAAAGTATATGACAATGGGGCGAAATTTCAAGTGCTTTTTTCGGCGGCGCCGATGGAAATTGGACTACCAGCGGCTTTTTGAGAGAATTCGTTGAATATAATTCATTGACAAAGCGTCCATAAGTTGTTTATTTCTCGCTGTCCTAAGTAGTTATTCGGCGGATGCCAATCGTATCCGGCGTGGTTGACATTGAATAGTGACGTAAATGTGAATAGCATTGAGGTTGTTCTGATGAGAAAAGCATCGATTGTCGGTTTCTTGTCGTTGATTTTCATCTTTAGTTGTTCTGTGATGGCTCAGGATGATGAAGAACGTGATGTTCTGGAGATTACTCTTGCGGGAGGATTGGCCATACCTGGCGGTGGGATAACGGATTGGAATGACGGGCTGGATGCCGCCACGGGATGGGATTTCGGCATAGATTTCGGCTACTTCTTCAAAGACAATATCACGGCAGGGATCAACTTCACTTACCAGCAGCTCAATGTCGACCACCCTGATGCTTCTGACACCTGGCACCGGCTCTACAACCCCAACCTCTACGCCAAGTACTATTTTCCCTCGGAGAGCAACTGGGAGCCGTATGTGAAGGCGCATGTCGGATTGGATAATCCGAAATTCACGACTTTTGTACTCAACGTTACTCAGAACCGTTATCGCGCCATCTCGTATGACCCGGCTCTGGCGTTTGGCTTTGGACTGGGCTTGTTCTACTTCACCTCTGATTACAGCGGTCTGTTTCTCGAAGCCAATTACCATGAGGTGCTGGCAAGCTCGATTGAAGCAGAATACAATAACGTCATCTACGAGTTCAACGAGGACTTCAGCACGATCAATATAAACTTCGGAATACGCATCCTCATTGGATCCGGGGACTAAAGTGATTTCAGACTATGAAAACCCGTCAAGCCGTTGACGGGTTTTTTTATGTTCATTTGCACGGGTGATACATGAGGGATACCAGGTTACTGATTGTTGACGACGAGCCGGGGCAGCGGGAGTTGCTGTCAGGTTTTCTCAAACGCCACGGATTTAAGATCTTTGAGGCCGAAAGCGGCGAAGACGCGCTGGCCAACTATCATAAGACATTCTCCCCGGTAGCGTTGGTGGACATGAAAATGCCCGGGATGAACGGACTGGAACTCCTCAGTAAACTCAGAGAAATAAATCCTTTCATTCAGGTTATCGTCCTGACAGCCTTTGGCTCGGTGGAAACGGCCGTGGCGGCAATGAAAGCCGGGGCTTTTGATTACCTGACCAAGCCGGTCGAGGACCTCGATGAACTTTTGCTGAAGCTGGATAAAGCGGCCCAGCAGAACCGTCTGGTGGTCGAGCACCAGGTGATGAGCGAACGACTGGCCGAGATTTTCCCGGACTCGGAAATCATAGGAGAGTCGGAGGCGATGCGCAAGGTGAAGGAGATGATTACCCTGGTCGCCGCCGAGGATGCTACGGTGTTGGTTACCGGGCCGTCCGGGACGGGAAAGGAACTGGTGGCCCGCGCTCTCCACGCTTTCTCCAATCGTGCGGACAAGAGACTGGTTGCCATAAACTGTGCCGCCTTTCCCGAGACGCTGCTTGAGTCGGAGTTGTTCGGGTATGACCGGGGCGCCTTCACGGGCGCGGATAAAGCCAAGCAGGGACGGTTCGAACTTGCCGACGGCGGTACGCTTTTTCTCGATGAAATTGGTGACATGCCCCTGTCCATGCAGGTGAAACTTCTCCGAGTGCTCGACCACAAGACCATCGAACGTCTCGGTTCGGTGAAAGAAATCCCGCTGGATATCCGGATTATCGCCGCTACCAATCGCGACCTGCCGCAGATTGTCAAGGATGGTAAGTTCCGCGAAGATCTGTTCTATCGCCTCAACGTCATCCATGTCGATATCCCACCGCTGGCCGAGCGTGTGGGCGATGTTCTTTTGCTGGCCGAGCATTTCATCGACCGCTACGCCAGGAAGACCGGCAAGAAAATAAAGGGTCTGAACAACGAGGCCGCCCGAATCCTGACCGGTTATGCCTGGCCGGGAAATGTCCGCGAACTTGAAAACATCATCGAACGCGCCATCGTGCTCACCCGTTCCGATCTGATCACCCGCGAAGACTTGACCGGATTGTCATCGGAACCGGAAGATTCGCCTGCCAAGCAAACAATTCGACCTCTGGCTGAACTTGAAAAGGATCATATCAGATTTTGTCTCAACCACTTCAAGTGGAACATGAATCTAAGTGCCGAACATCTCGGTATTCATCGCAACACCCTTCGGGCCAAAATCAAAGAGTACGGCCTCACGCGGTCGGATTCAGCCGAATCCGATAACTGATATTTAACGCCCCAATTTGCTTTCAAAGACCGTTTAGAGTGCAGACATAATCTGTGCGTCCGTGACACCATCCGCACAAAAACTGTGCATCGAAAAATCCCACCTGTAATATTATATTGTTAACTGATAGCCACTTACGGCTTTTGGCACATGGTTTGTTATGTAATAGCTCGGAACCTGAACTGAGGTATATTAGAATTAGCAAGGAGTCAGCAATGAAAACGAGACTTTTGACCATACTGATCGCGCTTTCGGCGCTCTTATTCGTGGGTTGTGACGACGACGACGAACTTCTTAACCCACCGCCGGCCGCTCCTCAGGGAGTACACTCTGTAACCGGTGACGGCGCTGTCTACCTGTACTGGAACGGTCCCTACGAGGCCGACCTGAGAGAATATGTGATTCTCCGGTCGTTTGAAGAGTTTGACAACTATGTCGAGATCGCCAGGGTAGACGCTCTGGTGAACCCCGACCTGGATCTCATTATTTACGAATATATCGATGACGACATCGCCAACGGCCAGACCTACTTCTACGCTGTTATGACGGTGGACCGCTCCGGGCAGACATCTGATCTATCAGCCGAGACGGTTGAGGACACGCCGCGTCCCGAGGGTGTCGTGACTCTTGTCACCAGCGATATCCGGCCTGACAGTTCCGGTTTTCATTTCGAACTGCGCCAGGTGGTCGATTCATCGCTGGCCGATGTTTTCCTGACCGGGTTTGATGATCGTTTCTTCCTGTCGGCGAGGCTGGCTTCGACGGACATCCAGGACCTGGGCTTTACGATCGACTTTGATTCCGTGGACGTTTCCCCTGTGGATGGCTGGTCGAATTACTTCGATGTGGAAGTCATCGAGGGTCACACCTACGCCATCTGGACCGATGATAATCATTTCGCCAAGATGCGCGCCAATACCGTTGGCACCACTCGGGTCATTTTCCAGTGGGCGTACCAGACTGATGAAGGCAATACGCAGCTCAAGCCAAGAGCTGATCAGTAGATATAACTGAGAGAGAGCTGTCCGGCGGATTTGTTCCGCCGGTGCGGCTCAGGAAAGGAAGTGAGAAAGATGTTGTTCAAATACTTGAGAACACTGATGCTGACGGCGCTTATGCTTACAGTGACGGCGCCGATGGCAATGTCCCAACAGGACGACTATCAATACGACCGCGATCAGGGCATGTTTGAACCGCGAATCGACCGCTACCTCGACGTGGACGTCTGGACCAACCACACCGATGGCGAGTACTTCGAGGGTGACAATGTGGTGATCAAATTCCGTGTGAACCAGGATGCCTTTGTCGCTATCTACACCATCGACAGCCGGGACCGGGTCAATTTGCTGTTCCCGACCGGGCGCGACAATGACAATTTCGTGCGCGGGGGCGTGACTTATCGTCTTCCGGACGGTCTCGATGATTTCGACCTGGTGGTAACCGGGCCGGAGGGTGCTGAGAATATCCAGATAATCGCCTCGCGCGAGCGCTTTCCCATTCCCGAATGGTACGGCAACTCCGGGGTCATTTGTGACTGGGATGATCGCCATGAGTTCATGGATTATCTCAACCGTCGGAACTTTGTGCGCTACGACGGTCAGCGTTTTGCCTATGACAGAACGGCGATGTACATCAACGAGTGGGAGCCGACCTATTTCAGCCCGGTGTACTATCCGATGTATCCCAGTTGGACGGTGTGCGGTAACGTTTATCTCGACTATCCCTGGGGCTCGTCGGTTTATGTCGACGGCATTTACTGGGGATGCACGCCGCTTTATGTCCCGCGCATCTATGTCGGCTGGCATACCTTCACGGTTTATGATCGCTGGGGTTACTGCTGGGAATCGGATCTTCACGTGACCCGGTACCACACCGTGATCCT
>JAUXCD010000032.1 GCA_030619085.1 Candidatus Zixiibacteriota bacterium | reverse complement strand
GAACCGCTCAATACAAAGCAGATCCCGATTGCCAACATCAAAACCTTACGCATCTCATACCTCACAAAAGGTTAAAAGGTTAATGGTCATAATCTTCATTTCGTTTCATCCCAAAAGAGTTCTTCTCGTTGGAAATCTGATAGTGTTCTGTCTGTGGTACCTCCTCATTAAGTGTTAAGTTGTGGTTATCGTCTAATTCCGGTTCGTTCATGTTGGGTTGGAGTGAAACTTCGCCGGATGTCGCGCCTTTGGCAGCGCCGGAGATGAATTCGGGAATCCGGCACATCTGCACCCGATTCATATATATCTGCCCGATAAAGACCGAATTGCCGTCATTGGCGGCAATGGAAGTGGGATGATAAAACCAGCCGGGACTGGATCCCTTGCCGCCGAATTCTCCCTTGAATGTTCCATTGGAGTCAAAACAAACAACGTTGAAACGATGCTTGTCGAGTACCATTATCAGGTTGTCACCCGTGATCGCAACGGCTATCGGGAAATTCAACTCGCCCATATTGTTGCCGTTATAGCCAATGGTTCTCACGAACCGTCCGTTGAGATCGTAGACGTAAACTGTGCCCAGCGATGCCATCGGAACGTACAGAAAATCACCCTTAACACTGATCGCCCCGAAAACCTGCTCATCATTCTCAATATTCTCGTTATTCTGGAATACCGGGAAGGAACGCTCAACACTTCCCATATCATCAAAGACATATATCTGAGCGCTACTCTCATCGAGACCGTAAAAGTCGGTGTTGTTGTCAACGGCTAAGGAACTGAAGTGCAGCGGACGACCGTTTTTGTCGGTCACTGACAGTTCTTGCAGGAACATTCCGTCAAAATCAAAGGCGAATATCTGTCTGCCGTGAGTAGTAGTGCCCAGCACAAAGATGCGCCCCTGGTTGTCGATTGCCAATCCGGCCGGTGTGGAAAAGTGCTCACCGCCGGCGAATTCAAACTTGAAACTGCCGGATTTGTCGAAGATCGCAATGCGGTTGTGGCCCGGATCCGTGACATACACCTCGCCGAACCTCTGGTCGAAGTAAATGGCGTTTGGACGCAGGAAATGATTGGTCTGACCGGGTAGGGTAAGGTACCTTTCGAACTCCGCCGGAACCGACATGGAATAGTTTTCGGCCACCACTATTGTGAAAAGGTTCACAATGATGACTAACAATAACAGGACGCCTCCCCAGCCGGTAGCCACCGGAAAAGTCGTTTGACGAAGCCGGGCACCGTTTGGCGCCATTACCTGGCGAATAGCCCTGAAAAGACCGGTTCCATTAGCGGATAGATAACTGAAATGCATTGACAAATGGGCGTATATGGCAGAGAAGGGATTAACGATAGATTTAATCGCCATTAGGCTGTGAGTACCGTTTTGAGAGTCTGTGTGGTCTGTCTTTGCCATATTTTTAATACTATTACAACAACATTTGTAAATTGAAGATCTTGTGAAGCAATTAACAATATTGTCATGGAAATGTCAAGATAAATTCTATTGATTTTGTCTATTTTGGGGCAGAAACGGAAAAATATTCATGATTGTGCAGGTACTGCACAGACCCGGTTATTAAGTATTCGCTTAACTCGCGTGTTAGCAATAACTAACCGACTTTGCGTCGGGAAGGCACCGGCCAGGATGGAAATCAGGGTTAAGGGTTGTGCTGATGACAACCGAGGCAGAGGTCGTACAACTTTTCAAATTTTACGAGCTTTTTCGGAGTCGAGGCGGTCAGAGAATGGCAACTTTGGCATTCGATCCGGCCATTATAAAGGAGCAACCGGGGATCGAGCTGCTGTCGAATCTGGTTAGTGGCGTTGCCGCTGCCGGGCACAACCTTCAGGCTGACCGGATGAACGGCGTGCCGGCTGAATTTGGGAGGGCGCCGCCCATCCAGATTAATGGCGCTGGTAGAAGAACCGGAGGTATGGCAGACCATGCACGTCTGCGACGGCGTCAGGGAGCTCAGGTACCTGGAATCGGTGTGATAGAGAATCCTGGCCAACTGATGCCCCGGTGAGAGATTACCCCGGGCCATACCGGGCGCGTGGCAGGCGTAACACTGAAAAGCGGCCGAGTTGCTTTCAAAGTCGAACATAAAAGTGGTGTCGGATACTGTCAGCATCTCCGTATTGTGGAACGAATGGCAATCGGTGCATGGCCGGTTTGGGTCGCTGTGGAAGGCGGCTTGGAGAGGATTATCCTCGGTTGCCGGCGCGTTGTGGCAATGGCGGCAACTGGTACTTAGATCAAGCACCGCCGGGTCGGTCTCGCCGGTCTGAACCAGCAGAGAGTGACATCGGGCACAATCGGTCTGGCTGTGTTCGGCTGGACTCCGGGAATCGGCCGAGGCTGGCCCAAAACGAGCCAGTAAGAGCAGCGAGGCCGAAAAAGCAGCTATTAGAGCGGTTTTTGCCAAGGTTGTCATATCTTATCTCTACCAGAACTATCGACATTACTGTCAATTAACCTTTGTCCGCGGGGCATCATTGTTCAGGGTTTACGCACGACGCCATTCGGGGGCAGAATCATAAGGGAATCCGGCGATGACAAGAGTTACAGGGCAATATCTGTGAGGGTGCCTTACGGCGTATCTGAGCGAGGAACCAGAAGGAAATTGGTATTCTCAACGTAGTCGCCGCCATCGACGGTCTTGATCTGGAACGATTGCGAGGCAGGTTCGGACACGAATCCGGATCTCTTTAGCTGGTCGGGGTCAATGATTGCCTTGTAAACGCCCGGAGCGAGCCCCAGATGGAAGTACTCGCCGTTGTTGAAGGTCATGATCTCGACCTGTTTGCCGGTGGATTCATTAATAATGATAACAGTTACGCCGCCAACGCCGATTGTGCCATCGGGAATCCGTCGCTCCACCTGGCCGGTAACTTCACCGGCCGTGATGATGGGGACTTCGATGGTGGTCACACTGTTGGGATTGATAGCCACGGCGTAATTCTCGTGAGATGGCAGCAATTGCGGGTTATCCAGGCTGTACTCGTCAATTTCCACCAAATATTGGTCATAAGGACGCAGGCGATCATAATAGAACAGCTTGTTTTTGTCATAGCGTCGCTCGGCCGCGCCGCCCAGCTTGGCTCTCAGGCCGGTCAGCAATTGCTCGTCCTGTTCACGAATGCCGTTGTAGTTTTCATCATGGAACGGTCTGATTACGGCTGATCCGTAACCGACGGCGTTTTTGTGGTTGAAACGGAAGTTCCCGCCATCCTGGTTGAACAGTACCGAACCTTTCTGGGTCTGGGTAAGATTTACGTGGCCGCGACTGCCAATCACCTTCGAAACGAACTCAGCGAAATTGTTCAGAATACGGAACGATACCATGAAGGTATTGATCCGGGTCTCGGTGTTGCGCTCAAATGAGGTGGTGATCTGTCCGGTGCGAAAGATTCGTTTGTTAAGATGCAGGCCGATTTTGGAGAGAGTATTGGCCTGGTGGTCATAGTTCAGTCTGACCTGGGGGCGCACCCAGCGAAGCATCGACGTTGCCACGAACAACTGGCTGGCCACCTGGGAGACACTGCGATTCAAGTAATCCGAATTCTTGTAGTTACCCAGATAATTCAGGTGGATACGCGCCACGGAAGCGCTGAATCCGAAATTGACGTTCAGCAACTGCCTTTCGACGAATTCATCGTAGGCCACGCGACTTCGCAGAGTAATATGGCTGTTGCCAATCCTCAGCGGTGTTGATAGCGACAGAACGGCGTTATGCACTTGCCGGAAGGGATTGCGGGACTCGTTTTCGAAATACCGGGCGAAACTTCCGCTAAGATTAATGAAATTCGGTTTGCTGAAGGTAAAGCCGCCGCCCATAGTGTATTGGGGAGAGGCGGCAGCGTTAATTAGAAAATCGCTGCGCAACTGGTAGGTAGCCTCCATCGCCACAGCGGGCTGTTCGGTGCTATTTGATTCCAGGGGAATGTCGGTGCTGAAACCAACCGTCAGATCATCGAGCAATCCGTAATAGGCATTGGCCAGGCCATAAGCGTCCTGGTTGACCCGCCTCGCCTGTTGACCGGCCGCCACGGTGTACTCAAACTTGTTTTTTGGCAGCAGATTGAAAGGGACGGTGGCGAACTTCTCTTCGGTCTCAACCTCGCCATTCGGTCCGTATTTCTTCAGCATCACCCGGGTGGAGCCATAGTTGACATCGACGAGAAAGTTGTAATCGCCGTTGGCGTCGGTACGGGTGTAATCGATCAGGCGGTTGTTCACCCACAACTCGATATCCCATCCCTCGCCGGCAAACCCCGAGACATTGATTGTCTGAAAGTACTTGCGTTTTATCTGCGGTTTGTTGGTCAGCAGGCCGCCCTTGAGGATTCGGTTCAAATAGCCGCCGGTAGTAATTTCACCAGCTTCGGCCTGGGTGATATATTTGTTGTTATCGAAAAAGTAATGCCAGCGGTACTTGATCTGGTCGGGGTTGAGGCCCGTCTTTGTGCCCCCGGTGCCGTCGATAGCAAAATCGCCGCCAAAGAGCATGCAGCCGAGTCCGAGTTGGAAGTGCTGCCCTGCGTTGCTGTTGGGACTGGCCGCAATCACCCAGTCGGCCGCTCCGGCCCGAAACATCTCACGCTTGTAGGGAATCTCGTAAACATCCAGGGAAGCTGTCTGCTTTTCCTTAAGCCTTTTATACGCTTGCTGCCGCTTGAGCGTGACATAGGCCGGGAAATCCTTACTGAGCGGCATGTAGATGTTCATCTCAGAAAAGTTGAACTGCATCTTCAGACGGAAGATTTCCTTAAACAGGTCAATGCGCAGAAAGAGTTCCGTCGCCGTCGACACATACGCGGTCGGGGGTAGAGAAACGGTCTCGCCAAAACATTTCGCTTTGGCTTTGGTCAGGTTGATTTCGAATTTGTTGTCGGAACTGAGGTAGTTACCCTTGTAGATCCGTTTGGGGGAATCCACATCGACATTCATATCCAGAAGAGAGAAGACGTTAAGGAGAGGCACATAGATGGTCTCACCGTCGAAATGTACGAAGATATCCTTTTGCAGCAGCTTGGGAACCTCGAGACGGACAACAATTTCCTCGGTCGACGGCGATTGTCCGACAGCCGGTGTGGCCATCGTCACCGCCAGCAACGAGGCGGCCAGAACCGTCGTTACGAGCAATCTGTAGATTAAGCAGGACATCGTTATTCCATGTGTGCCGCGATATTTACCGGCAAACCCTCATTTCTGGTCAGTCCGCAGCCATTGTCAAAAGTATTTTGTTACCGACAATCATGTTCTGCGGATCCAGGTCCTTGCGGCCCTCATTGGTAATGAATATTTCCACATGATAGGGCTTTTGGAAGTTGCCTTCGGCGAAGGGGAGGTGCAGTCTCCGGATGAGAGAATGGTAGACCGCCAGGTTGATTCTCTCCGTGGAAATCTCCCGATTTTTGGCATCGAGCAGTCGGCCCTGAAGAATACCCACGTAGGAGACATTGCCTCGGTTTTCCATATTAACGAAAATATTCACCGCCGAGTCGAGAGACACCACCTGAGTGTCGACCACGTCAAGCTTGGCCACCAGATTGCCGGTACGGTACTTCAGAATGATGGCCGTCTGTATGATCATGTTCAGCTTGGTGGTGATTTTATCGTCCCCGGCTTGAGAGGGTAGCGAGGTCTGGCTCTCCTGGGAGCGGACCACGATTCGTGCCCAGTATTCACCGTCGGGAAGATCCTTGGGCGGACGGGCGACAAATCTGACCACCTGGGTGGCGCCCGGCGCCAGCACCATTTTGCGGGGGAAAGCCTTCAGCCAGTCAACCGCCGAGCGAGTGTCGGTGACACCGCTGTCCTGGAGCAGCACCTGAACGTTTCCCAGGCTGTCCGATTCGGGCAAACCGAAGCTGAAGAAGATCGACACTTCCTTCGGCTTGTCAGTGGGATTTTGAATGGTCATGCGACCGGTGCGATCGGCATCGGACAGGAAAACGGCCGTAGGGGCGACCAGCACGCTGGCGCTCAGTTGCAATAGCGGAGCGAGAGCCAGAATAGCTAAAATGATTATCCCTCGCCGGAAAAATCTCTTCCTCGGCGAGGGATTACTCTTCACAACGTCCATATCGATTACATCCTATGCTTAACGTTTCAAATTCCGTTTTGGGAGCCGGCCAGTCCATGGCAGCTCCTCAGGGGAATTTATCCCGGACGGTCCGAGACCGTCAATCTTTAAATACTCTTAGTTGCCGGTGTAAGCGGCAGTGAGCACGATGTCGCCGCTGTAAGCACCAACGGCCTGGTCAACGGCAGGATAAATCGTGCCGGCCAGATAAACATGCGCGCCGTTGTCAACACCGAGCGTGGTAGCGGTCAGGTTATACGGATCTTCCACCGTCTCGGTGCCACTCTTGGTAGCGGCATCGCCGGCCGCGAGCGGATCGATTTCAGCATCGGTGGACGAGAAGGCGATCTGCATCCGGTCGGTGTTTGTGGTATTCCACAGGAATTCGGGCAACTGCAGATACAAGGCAACCTCGTATCCGGCGGCACCTGAGACCAGGAAGTCAGCCGCTTCCGTGACGAGATCGATGTCAGCCGAGGTCGGCACACCCTGGAGAACGTCGCCGAAGTTCAGGTCTTGAACCGAGGTGACCACGAGTACGGCCAGAACGTTTGCACTGGCGGCGCCGGTCGCGACTTCCTGAGCGGAAACAGTAGTGGGACCGGCTATCACTGCCACCATGACGGCGGCGATGATGATCGCTGAGCCCAACCGAAGTTTAGAGTTGCGTAACATAGTTCCATTTCCTCCTTATCACATTCTTTACTAATTTCCGGTGTAAGCTGCGGTCAGGACGATATCGGCCGAGTAAGCGCCGACAGCCTGATCAACAGCCGGATAGACCGAACCCGCCAAATACACGTGGAGAATATTACTCACGGCGTGAAGGGTGGTGGCGGGCAGATTGTAGGGATCGACTGTCACAGGCGCCACCTTGGTGGCGGCGGTGCCGACGTTGGCATCGATGTCGCAGTCGGTCGAAGCAAACGCAATCTGCATCCGGTCGGTGTTGGTTGTGTTCCAGAGATATTCTGGTAACTGCAGGTAAAGTGCGACTTCCGAGCCGCCGGAACCGACGACACTGAAATCTGCAGCTTCGGCAACGACGTCGATATCGGCCGAGCTGGGAACCCCCTGAAGTATGTCTCCGAAGTTCAAGTCCTGGATCGAGGTAACGACCAGTGCGGCCAGTACGGTGGCGGTGGCCTGCCCGACGGCGACCTCCTGCGACTGCACTGTAACCGGGACCGATACCCAGGCCAGGAAAACCGCGGCTGACAGGCAAAGGGTTAAAAGTTTCATCCTTGAACTTGGCTGCATCAGGTGACTCCTTTGCTATGAATACATGCCTTTTTTTATCTGTTCAAATTTTGCCATATTGTTCTTTATCTAATCACACAGTCTGTTTAATCGTCATACAGTGCAATTTCTTAACACCCCGACGCAAAAAATCTTGCAGTTTGCAACGGTCAATATCGTCGTCTGTGGGGATCGGCCCAGACAGTGAACACTCTGTTTTTCGAATTGAAACAGTAATCCGGCTGCTTTTACTTGACCGCCATTAATGATAAGTTGTTGGGGATAAACAAATTAGGCCCGAACACGGGCTGTGTTCGGGCCTGATACGGCTTTTCGTGATCTGCGTCGATCAAGTGCCGGTGTAGGCGACCGTCACGGTGATATATCCGCTATAGGTATCTGATTTCTGATTGATGGCCGGGACAACCCTGCCGCCGATGAAGACCGCGGTCTGGTTTTGACCAACCGTGCCGACCGTGATGCCCGACGGGAGGTTGTACGGGTTGGTATTCTGCCAGCCCGAACCGAAGGCGGATGGGTCAACATTGATGGTGGTGTCAACCGAGGCCACGTCGGGTCCGAACATGATGGTCAGACGGTCATCACCGGTAGGGGTAGCGAGGTATTCGGGCAGAGCCATGTAGACGGTGATTCCGGCCCCGGCTTCCCCGGTGATAGTGAAAATGCCGGCGTTGACAGCGTCATCATTGGCGACGTTTTTGGCAATCCCCTGGAGAACATCGCCAAAATTAAGATCCTGGACGGCGGTGACCGACAGCCCCGCCAGAACGTTGGCAAAAACGAGTCCGGAGGCGGTTTCCTGAGCCGTGACAGAGCTGGCACCGACCAACATGCCAAGAGCCAAAACGGCGATGATAATCCAGTTTATGTGCTTACATCCCACCGATGTCGTCATTTAAGCCTCCCTGTTATCTTCTCTTTTAAAGCGAAGCAGAACCTGAATGTTTACTCTTTAGCATATCATCGGATTTTGGGTAAAAAAACAGCGGATTTGAGGCTGTAAAACCAAGGTGGAAGGTTCATTCTGGCTGAATTGTGAACATGCCGGGTGGCCCAGATGTTAGCTGCCGGTATAGGTGACTGTCAGGACGATCGGAGCCGTGTAATCACCCGGTTGCTGATTGGTCCGGGGAAGGGCCAGCGCTCCCAGCCAGATGGTCAGGCCGTTGGAACCAATGCGATAAGTCTGCGTCTCCCAGGGGTTGCGATCGTTGTAACCGGGGTTACTCTGGTCCGGAGTGGCACTGGAGTCCATGGCACAGTCGGTGTCGGTGAAAATCAGTTGAAGCGTATAGCCTGACGAGTACATATACTGCGGCAGGGTGAAATCCACCGTGACCTCGGCGCCGGCGGTGCCGGTGACCAGGAACTCAGCCGCTGACCCGGCCGTGTGCTTGGATACCACCTTGGGAACCCCGCCGAGCATATCGCGGAAGGTGAGGTCATTGTTGATGATTATGTTCTGACCCCGGCAATGGTCGGCAAAACCGGTCCCGAGCAGCATAACAGTTGTGAGAAGTAGTATTCTAATCATAAGCAATCACCGACCGTATTCCTCTGTTACCTTAGCATCGCCGCGACGTTTCAGTCAAGCTAAAACAAAACGTTAGGGCGGTCAGTTTTCGGTGACGATGACAGTAACGACAGCAGTTGATCTGCTTGAAATCGATGATGTCAGGCGATGGTAGTCCAGCACACGCAGGGCCGGTTGGCCGGATTCGTTGTATATGGAAATGGATGCATTGGATAGTACACGGGAATGGATCGGACGGTCGACCTCGTCCACCGTAACGAGCACGTGAGCCTCGGTGGGACAAAGGACAAACAGACCAGGTGTCTTCGCTGCATAGTCATCACTTTGTTCCGGGCAGGAAACAACTCCTATCGGTGTGACAACTGTAGCGGTGGCCTGGATAGCGGCCGACGGTGCCGATTGGCTGTAGCTGCCGGTGGCGGCAGAAAGCAGCATCACCAGCAACAAGGCTGGTAGTGTGTAGCAATAATATGTCTGCATTCGGGTATCCGATGTGTACCAGTAAGTACATCATCAATATACCCCAAATGCTCATTTTGTCAAGGCGGCAATCCCCCTGCCGTCGAGCGGCTTAGCAAACGATTAGGCTATTGCCAACGTGTCAGCTTCCCGTATAGGCTACCGTCAGGATAACATCGGCCGAATAGTCACCACCCGTCTGGGTCAACCGGGGAAAGACCGTGCCACCGATCCAGATCAGCATCGTACCACCCACGCCGAGATTGCCCACGCCCGGTCCGTTGGGATCAAGTGTCCCGGCCGGCAGGAGCTGGCCGCCGCCAGTCTCGTCGTCGTAAGACACGTCGGTGCTGCTGAAGCCTACTCTCATGCCGGTTGTCGAATCGGCCAGCCACAGGGAATCCGGTAGGGTGAAATCGAGCGTAATTTCCGCCGTGGCGTTGCCGGTGATGGACCATTCTCCGGCAAAACCGATTGATGCTTTGTCGACGCTCTTGTCAACTCCCGGCAGGACGGTACCAAAACGCAAGTTGTTGGTTCCGATGATGGTTATGGCCGAGATGACAGTAGCGGTAGCCTGGATGGTGGCGCTTTCCTGAGCGACGCCATCGGTCGGCATGATAAGGCCGACCGACAGGGCTAACACGATGCAGTACAGTATCTTTCTATGCATAGTACCCTCGCTAATTCAAAACGATACAGTTTTCCTGAAACAGTAAATAGCAATGCCGATGCCGCCGGTGCTACGCAATGTAAGCGGTTGTTAATGATGGTGTTACGGTCGCAACGCAGGGCCGCCGGGGGGGCAACGAGTGGCTCGATGGGGGATTTGTCCCATACCACAACCTGTCTGACCGGCAATTTGGAGATGACTGATAACAAAAAATAGCGCCGACCAATCCCAAGAAAGATTTGAAGTTGGCTAAGATGTTATGGGAAATGTCCGATACGATTTATAGGATGTTGTTCAAAATTTATACAGCGGCATTGACGTCGCGAGGACAGCCGAACGATTCGGTTCCGATTTGCCGGGTATCCATTCTCCTGGCGATTGCCATCTTCTCTATTATGAGTTTTGCCGGGTCGGCCTGCGGTCAACAGATAGTCTGGTCGAAGAGTCTTGGAGGCACCTACAACGAGGGCGGGTACTCGTGCGTGCAGACATCTGACGGTGGTTACGTCGTGGTGGGTTCGACATTCTCGTATGGATTCGGTGATTTCGATATCTACCTGGTGAAGTTCAATAGCGAGGGAGATACCGTATTCACCCGAACGTTTGGCGGTCCGGCGGCGGAGTACGGCTACGAAATTCAGTCGACGGCCGACGGCGGGTTTGTCATTGTCGGGTCGTCGATGTCCTATGGATTCGGGATGGGCGATGTTTATCTGATTAAGACCGATGCCTCAGGAGGGATGCTCTGGAGCCACACCTACGGCGGCGGCGAAGAGGATCTCGGTCGCTCGGTGCGGGAAACCCCGGACCACGGTTTTGTCATTTGCGGCACGACCAAATCGTTCGGCCTGGGTTACGGCGATGTTTATCTGGTCAAAACGGATTCGCTGGGAACAGCCGAATGGGCCAAAGCCTACGGTGGAGCGGCCGGTGAAGCGGGATGGGCGGTGCGCTCGTGCCCGGATGGTGGCTTTATCATCAGCGGCGCCACCGGTTCGTACGGTGGCGGGTACAGTTCGGTTTACGCGATCAGGACCGAGAGTGACGGCGATACGCTCTGGACCCGGGTTTACGGCGGCGATAATTCCGATTTCGGCTACAGCGTGCAACCCACCATGGATGGCGGGTTCATCTTTGCCGGAGCCACGGCATCATCGGGCGCGGGCTATTCCGATGCATACCTGGTCAAGACCGATTCTATCGGCACGGTGGATTGGGAAAAAACATACGGCGGAACCAAGGACGACCGCGCTTATTCGGTTTACCCGACGGCCGACGGCGGATATGTTCTGGCCGGCATTACCGAATCATCCGGCGCCGGCAAGATTGACATGTACGTAGTCAAGACCGATCCGCTGGGCGATGTGATGTGGTCTCGCACCTACGGCGGCACCAGGTCCGATTTCGCCCGCGTCGTAATCGAAGAGCAGCATCTCAATTTCATCCTCGTCGGTTGCACTTACTCGTTCACGTCGGGTGGATCCGACCTGTACGTGATGAAAATCGGCACGCCTATGGCGACGGCGGTCGATGACGATCGCTTTGCCACTCTGCCGGACGGTTATGAGCTGGCCCAGAATTACCCCAATCCTTTCAACGCCGCGACCCGCATAGAATTCAGTCTGCCCACCAGGACCTCGGCTCGCCTGACGATCTATAACCTGCTTGGCCGCGAGGTCAGGAAATGGTTTATGGAATCGCTGCCGGCGGGACAGTATTCGGTGGAGTGGGACGGTGCCGACGGACTTGGCCGAACGGCAGCCAGCGGGGTTTATCTCTATTCGCTGCGAGCCGGCGAATATCATGACTGTCGCAAGATGGTCCTGCTGAAGTGAGAAAGTCGTCCGGGGGGATCTTCCAAAAACAGAATACGAAGCTATGAGGTCAAATCGCAGATCGTTCGGCGGAGTTTGGTGACGTCCGGAGGTTTGGTGAATCGCGCCCTGATGTTGAAAATCTGGTCAACGCTGTGTGGAATGAGTCCCTCGTGCGATGAAACCAGAACCAGCGGTATCTTTACGCTTCCATTACTGAGAATTTGACCGTAGAGTTTCTGAAGAAAAGAATATCCCTCGATATCGGAATCATCACCGAAATATTGCGGCATCTCAATATCGAGCAGCAGACAGTCAGGCAACTCCTGCCTCATTTTCTCCATTGCTTCCTGAGTTCCGCAGGCAACATCGACCTGGAAGTAATCAGACAGCAGGATAGTGAGATCGGAGAGGAATTCCTCGTCATCGTCAATGATGAGAATTCTTCTTTTTCTGTCCATTTCGTCCATACAAAACCTTCGAAAAGCGGTCCAGATTCAGAATCGCCAGTACGGTCGAGATGTGTCAACTGGAGTTAACGATTCGACCACAAATATGGCCGAAAATCAACAACTTTCCGGCCCATTTGACGATTTATAAGACTGACAAAGTCGTGTTGTGTGTTAAAAAAACACCCGGCGGGCTGGGCAGAAACTCCGCCGAGTGTCACGGGTCAATGATGGCACTTGCCACGATTGAGCGCATCCCCCCTAGTTCTACCTAGAGAGTCTGGTTTCTGAAAGAGACTTTCGGAAACCGTCGACTGGTCACCTGCGTTGGTGATGGTTACTGTTCAAAACCCACAATCGCCTTAATGTATTGCAAAGATCCTGCCAAAACACTTTGGTTTCGCCAAATAGTCGGCTGATTGCGTTAACCCGTTGTCGCACAATAGATAACTTACTCGCGTGTGGCCCGGGAATGGTCAGGTGGACAATGCGAACCGACTCACAATGTAAACAGCAGTTGACAGTGCGATGCGATAGAATGGAGATCTGATCAGAAAAATCGATCAGGGACTCTGATGTTTGACGGTCAGGCCGCAGGCCTGAATCATTTTTATCAAGCCACCACGGGAGAGGCCCATCTCTTCGGCTGTGCGACTCACATTACCTTTGTTGCGGGCCAGGCCGGCGGAGATATAATCATGCTGGAATTTCAGCAGGAAGTATTTCTTGGCTTCATCGTAACTGTCGAACATCTCCAGTCCCGAAACCAGCAACCGGCCGAAATGCGACGGTTGCAGGAGGCCTTCATCACAGTGGGCAACGGCGTCTTCAACTAAGTTAATCAATTCTCTTACATTGCCCGGCCAGTGGTAAGACGACAGCAACTGCAGGGCTTTCTGAGAAACGCCCCGGACCGGTTTCTTCATATCCCGCGATTTTACGTCGACGAAATAGTTGACCAGAATGGGGATGTCCTCCTTGCGCTCGGCCAGCGTCGGCAGGTGCAGGTGAGAGACATTGACGCGGTAGTAGAGGTCTTCCCGCAAGCTGCCATCCTCGACCACCTGAGTGATGCCCCGGTTTGACGAAGTCAGGAGCCGTCCCTGAAAAGGAATCAGGCTGTTGCCGCCGACGCGTTCGAATTCGCGCTCCTGCAAAACGCGCAGGAGTTTGGCTTGAAGTTCGGGGGGAATTTCGGTAATCTCGTCAAGAAAGAGAGTACCTTCACCCACAAGTTCGAACTTGCCGATTCGCCGGGAATGGGCGCCGGTGAAGGAGCCTTTTTCGTGACCGAAGAGCTCGCTTTCGATCAGTTCTTTGGAAAGCGCAGCGCAGTTGACGGCAAGAAACGGTTGATTGCGATGCGGCGAAAGGCGGTGGATGCCTCTGGCGACAAGCTCCTTGCCGGTGCCGCTCTCGCCCGTAATCAAAACGTTTGAGGACACCTGAGACAGGCGGGCCATCTCTTCGCGCACGTTCCGGATAGCATCGCTTTCGCCGATCAGGTCGCCGACCCGATCGCGCAGCTCCTTGGCCAGCAGGTCATAACGCTGTTGAAGGCGTGCCTGCGATATGGCGCGGTCGATGGACAATTTCAGTTTACCCAGGTCGGGGTCTTTACCTACGTAATCGGAGGCCCCAAGTTGCATCGCCTTGACCACACTGTTGACACGCTGGTCGGCGGTTATCATAACAACCACCAGGTAGGGCCATTCCTCTTTGATTTTGCTCAGCAGGTCCATTCCGTCCGTGCCGCTGCCGAGATCGATGTCCAGAAAGACCACGTCGATATCGTGCGTGGCCAGAAAGATTATGGCATCCTTGGCAGAGTAGGTCACACCGAACTGCATATTCGAAGGCAGCAGCAGTTTGAAGTCGTTCACGAAATCGCGGTCGTCATCGACAACCAGGACATTTAACGGGTGTTCATCCATGATGAATCGTCTTGAATTTAATGTCGACCGTAGAGCCGACGCCACCGGGATTGTTGATAATGCTTATTTTACCACCGAAGCGTTCGATCAGTTGTTTGACATTGAACAACCCGTAGCCTCCGCCGTCTTCCTTGGTGCTGTAATCGCGGTCGAAGAGCAAATGAGCCTTATCTTCATCGAAGCCGCTGCCGGTGTCGGCCACGGTGAAGTAGATGTGGTCATCTTCAAAACGCATTGAGACCGTGAGGTGCCTGGTGACGCTCTCTTTCATAGAGGTGCAGGCGTTATTGATCAGTTCTTCAAAGACCGAAGACAACTCGGGTTCGGTGAAGAAAACCCGTATGCGGTAGTCGCCGCGAATAGAAATGTCGGTTACAGCCACACCCTGTTGCTCCAGGAAGGGATCGACAGTTGCCAGCACCTGCCGGAAACTGGTCAGAAGCCGGGCCGAGAAATGTGACTCCACGGTTCTTTTGACGGCGCTGATACTTGTCTGCAGCTGGGCGATGGTCGCCGCGATATCTTTATTACGATTCACTAATTTTTGGTCCAGCGGCCCCTCGCCCTTGAAATCGGAAAGTTGTTCACACAGCAGGGCCGCGTCCTGACCGATCTGTCCGCCCGCGACCTTAACATCCGGAAGGCGCTTGCACCTGTTGGCAATGGCCTGCAATTGACCGCAGGTGAACGATTGAAAAGCCTCCACGGCCGAGTTTAGATTGGGACGGATTTTGGCGGCTGCCTCCGGGTTGTCGGGGAGGTTCTTGAAAAGGAAGCCGACTCGATTCAGATTCTTCGCTGCCATGCGCCCGTGACTGAAGGTGGTGAGGGCATCAAGGATATTCTCGTAAACTCCCGATGATACCTGTCTGTTGCGTAGAGCGCGCGTGGTCTTCATAAACGGTTTTATGGCCACCAGTGTCACCAGGATACCCAGGACAAAAGCAAGACCGACAATAAACCAGCTACTGGAGCCGATTGAAAAGGCCGCCGTCAACAGCGAGAGAGTGCTTGCCTCATCAATCCGGAAGACATACAGGGCCTGGTCAACGGCGTGTCTGGTATCGCCACCGGTGACCAGAACGCCCAGGTAACTGTTGTTGAATGGATCGCGGAAATGGCGGATAGTGCGGATCTTTTCACCGAATCTGGTATTGGTTCGGATGCGCTCGTTGAGGTCGCTGTCGAGTACCAGGATCGAATCGCGCTTGCTCAGGACAATCTCCGGCGCCAGGTGTCGAGAGATATCGATATCGCCCAGATGCTTTATCATGAAGCCGTCGCAGGATGCTTGCCTCATCACTTCGAGATTCGCGGGATTGAGAATGCCGGGGTGCTGACCGACAATCAGTTCTTCACGTTCATCACCGATCAGGTTGACAGCCTCGATTCGGTCGAAATGGTCGCCGGCCTCAAACACGTGTTGGGTTATCAATTTATTATCAATGGCGCGGCACTTGAGGAGTACCTGAAGATGCTGGTCGAAATGGTCGGTCAAGAGCAGCTTACAGTAGTAGATGTCAACGATGTCGTTATTGTCATAATCGCCAACCAGGATGTTGCTGCCTTCAAGGTCAAACACGGCGTTGAGTTGCTCTTGCCAAATCAGAGTGCCATCGTGATCTACGGCAAACAGATATGACGTGGTGTCGATCATGTCGCCTACCGTGCATCCGTTATTCGGATTCCAGGTCAGAAAGAACAGTTCGTACTTACCATCCTTGTCAGCGTCGGCAAACTGCAGGGACTGCGGCTCCCCGGCGGTCGGAAAGCTCCACCGGAGATGTCCTGATGGATAGTCGTAGACATAGATTCCCCGCGGTATGCAGTCGTAACCGGCCTGGGCAACGGCGATCAGTTCCTGGCGGCCGTCTTGGTTGAGGTCACAAACGTAGCACTCTGTGAACTCTCCGTCCCAGCCCGGACGGATCTCCGTTCCTTTGTCCTGCAGGTTTGTGCCGTGGACAGCTTCCGTGACACAGAGGGTATCTCTGAGAAAGCTGCCCGAAAGAACCGCAATCCAGCAACTGTCACCATCGTAGTCCTTCACCAGGACCGCCAGTTCACGGCCGGCCTTGGGGTCGATCTCAACCGGTCTGACTCCGGAGATCCAGAGGCTGGTGCGCTCATCGGAAAGGGCCTGGGCGAGGAAGATGGAACTGCTGAACTCACGCGGCATGAACTGATGGTGATTGGCCATGATTTCGATAAACTCGACATCATCATCACCGTCAAGGTCAACGACGTAAAAATCAGTAACTTCCGGGCGATAATCGGCCAGCTCAAGTTTGATGGGCTTGGCTTGAATATCGGACACGAGCCAGCCCGTTACCAGGACAGGCAAAAGCAGTATCATTCCGAGAGTTGTTAATTTTCGTATATTGATCATATTGTTGTCACTCGAGATATCTGCCCAGCGGCAGCGTGAGCGGCTCTGGATAAGTTACTTAAAGAGACCCTATTTGTCAACACCTCAATGAGATGGCTTTGTGGTGCGAATCAGAAGTAGGTCCGCAGAGAGACAAAGTAAACGTCGGAATAGGCCCCGAACTCGCTGTCGAACTGCAGCCATCGCAGTTGCGAAATCTCCTCAATCGTGACGGACGGAGCCGAACCGATCCCGACATAGGCACCGGCGGAGAGATAAACGTTTTCCGCGATATTGTATTCCAGGTTCGGCGCCACCAGCAGCGATGGATCGCCAAGATTGGCCAATATCTGGCCGCCTGCCGTCACCAGCGGTGACACCTGCCAGGATACTCCCGGAATCAGGTAATGCTGTCCCATCAGATAGATCGCGCCGTCGGAATAGGCGGGATGGGAAAGAATCTGATGGTACTCGTCGGCCTGATTACTTCCGACCTGATTGAAGTGGTATTCGATAAACGCATAGGTGTTGCCGCTGAAGCTGTAATCACCTCCGAGTGAACCGCGGAAGTAATTGTTGTATCCCGAGCAATGGTTGGCATCGAACGCATCGACGTCCACCCAGGCGATTTCAGTCCAGAAACCGGCACCGCCGATGGCGCGCGCAAGATCAAAGCCGGTCATGAGGTGGTGATTGAACCGGACCACCACCGCCGAGATATCTGTATGTAGCAG
>JAUXCD010000115.1 GCA_030619085.1 Candidatus Zixiibacteriota bacterium | reverse complement strand
GTCCTGCGAGCCTATGCCGGTGCCCTGGCTATCGAGGTCCCGGCTTCCAAGTGGATGTTGATCAACACCCTCCTTTTGGCCCTGTTTCTGGGCTTTGGCAAGCGGCGGCACGAACTGCTTCTGTTGGAGGATGACGCCACCTCACACCGTCGCATTCTTGACCGCTATTCCCCTTACCTGCTCGATCAGCTTATCGGGGTTGTCACCGCATCGGTGGTGGTGATGTACATGCTCTATACCTTTTCATCGGAGGTCATGCAAAAACTCGGCACCGAGAATCTCTTTGTGACCATTCCGTTTGTTGTTTACGGCGTTTTCCGCTATCTATACCTGATACACAAGGAAGAAAAGGGTGGCTCACCGACCAGGGTTATGATCGGCGATGCGCCTATCCTTATAAATGTAATCCTCTGGCTTATAACCGCTATCGTGGTACTCTATTTATTATGACAAAAAAACTAATATTGATCGTGTGCCTGCTGGCGCTGATGTTGAGCGCCTGCGGCAAAAAAGATGACGCGGCCGTCCCGGCCGTGAAGACCGAGCCGACCATCCCCGAGGTCACCTTCAACGCCATCAGGGTGCTTCCACCTGCCATTGACTCCCTGAAAATCCCGCTGCCCGATTCAACGCGGACGGTTCTGGCCAAAGACGCCGCGGCTTATCTCGGCCAGTCATATGACCATTACCGCTACTTCGATTTCGTGGGACTGGTAACCGGGCATTATCAGATGCCCGGCGCCTGGGTGTGGGCGGAGATTGCCCAGTTTGCCTCGGCCGACGATGCCTATGGCATTTATGCCTCGCTTCGTCCGGATGGCGCGCCGCTAAACCAACTGGGGACCGAGTCATATACGTCCGGCAACACCACTTGGTTTTGTATCGGCGAATATATGGTGACGCTCTCGGCCGAGGGCGAACTCAGCGATCCCCTGGCGGCCGTGAAGCCGCTCGCTGACCAGATTATCTTCCAGTCTGGGATTCGACCTGCCATGCCACTGCATTTTATGCTGTTTCCCATGGCCAACAAGATCGTGCCATCGACGAAGTACACCGCCTACAACTACATGGATATCGGCGGACTGGACAGTGTCTACACGACCCGCTACCTGCTCAATGGCGATACGGTGACGTTGTTTTTGACGATGGATCAGTCCGGGGCGAAGTACCTTAAGTTCCTGGAGTACGCCGAGACCGTGGGTGAGACAGTCCCGAAACCGAAACGGTTTCAGTTCGACGACAACTATTCGTTTGCCGTCAACCATCCCGACCTGGGGATAATTGTCGCCGGTCTGGTTCGCAGTAAGCTGGTGGGCATTATCAACTACAACCCGCGCAAATCGGAGAGTTTCGCCACTGGCTGGGTGAAGGGACTCAACTGACGGCCCACCTCTACAAATTATATAAAAACAAAACCGGGAGCCATTCAGCTCCCGGTTTTTTGTTTTTGGGCCGTTTTTTAGACCGACCAATCAGTCTTCGAAGAGGTCGTCGAATCTCTTCTTCTGTGTTCCCTTGTCGGACTGCTGACTGGAGCGACCTCCGGCCACTTTCATCGCATCGCGATGCTGGAAAAAATCGCAATGGTTCGTTTTTTCCTTGTTGACGACATTGTGTTCGATATTCTCCCGACACTGAAACCGACGGGTGGGATCAAAGTGTCGGCACCCGCGACAGCATCGCAGATCAGCCAGGCACTCAACGCAACTGTCGCTGCGCATCACCCGCCCCGTGATGCCGGTCGGCTTGCCACAACTCCAACAAAGCAACCCTTCTTGAGCCATGTCACCCTCCCGTTATCTAAACGCAAAATTTTTCTCTTAAATGAAAAATAATATAGATCGGGAATTTCAACAAGGGAATTTTTTTCGGCCATATTCCCCCGTCAGTTGCGGGATTTGATCTCCTTGATCAACTCGTCGGTGTACTCGCTGGTGGAGCAGGTTCCACCCAGGTCGGCCGTCAGGTGCTTGCCGATAGCCAGATTGACTACCACTGACTTGAATATCCGGTCGGCAGCGGCGTCCTCACCGAGATGCCGAAGCATCAACAGCGCTGAGAAGATCAGGGCGGTGGGATTGGCGATATTTTTCCCGGCGATATCCGGAGCCGTTCCGTGAACCGCCTCGAACACCGCGTATTCCTCGCCGATATTCGCCCCCGGCACCACACCCAGACCACCTACCAGTCCCGCCGCCAGGTCGGAGACGATGTCGCCGAAAAGATTACCCAGCAGAAGGACATCAAAGCGCGACGGGTCCATCACCAGATTCATCGCCAGGGCATCAACAATCATATCCTCGGCCACGATCTCCGGATACTCCCTGGCCACTTCATCAAAAATTCTGAGGAAGAGACCATCGGATATCTTCATGATATTGGCCTTGTGCACCAGCGTCACTTTTTTGCGGCCGTTCTTTTTGGCGTATTCGAACGCCCAGCGTGCAATGCGGAGCGAGGCACGCTCTGTCACAATCTTGATTGCCTGTGTGACACCAGGCGTAATCAGGTTCTCGATCCCGGTGTAGAGGTCCTCGGTGTTCTCACGGACAATAACCAGGTCGACTTTGTCATAGCGGCTCCGAATGCCGCCAATCGATTTGACCGGACGAAGATTTGCATAAAGGTCCAGCTTCTGTCGCAGGGTGACATTGGCCGACTTGAAGCCCTTTCCGACCAGCGTGGTGATGGGACCTTTCAGCGCGATCTTATTGCGCCGAATGGAGTCAAGAAGCTCGTCAGAGACCGACAATCCGCACTTCTGCACCGAGGGAATCCCGGCCTCGTGGCGTTCCCACTCGATATCTACCCCGGCTGCCTCGATCACGCGAACGGCTGCCTCGGTGATTTCCGGACCGATACCATCACCCGGTATCAAGATAACTTTGTGCGCCATTTTGGGTTCTCAATATATATGGTTGTGACAATGGGTTGCTTATTAGTATATCTTTTCGCCTGGTTTATGTCAACCCGCTTAGTTAAAACGCAACCGAACCTATCCTGAAGTGATTCTCTGCAATGCGATGCTTTCATCTCATCGCGCTGCAAAATGATGCGAAAATCTTGGCCCGGTCAGTTGCGGCGGTCGCGGCATTTGTGTATGTTCACGTTTATATGTTGGACAAGCGTCAAGAAGCAACCATAAAGCTGACGGCCGAGGTCACTTGCGCCGGTTGAGCGTCTAAACTGTCGCCAAAGGTTTTGGCGGAAGCATTAAAGACTCTACCAATCAGCAGCAACCCGAACCTGTTGGTGGGTTTCAACAAGGCGGACGATGCCGGGGTGTATCGCCTCAGCGATGATCTCGCCCTGGTGCAGACGGTCGACTTCTTTCCACCCATTGTGGATGACCCGTATTACTTCGGCCGGATAGCAGCAGCCAATGCCCTGTCGGACATCTACGCCATGGGCGGACGTCCGATCACGGCTCTGAATATCGTCGGCTTCCCTGCCGGTAAAATGCCGGAAAGCGTGCTCACCGATATACTCCGGGGGGGTGGCGAGGTTATCGAAGAGGCTGGCGCGGTGGTACTTGGCGGGCATTCCATCAAGGACGATGAACTCAAATACGGAGTTGCCACCACCGGTCTTATTGACCCCCGGCGGGTGATCACCAATGCCGGCGCGCAAGTCGGCGACCGCTTGTACCTGACCAAACCCCTGGGCACCGGCCTTATCACGACCGGCATAAAGCGCCAGGCCGTGGGGGCCGACCTCGAGAAAATCGTAACCGAGGTCATGGCCCAGCTCAATCGCGAGGCTGCCGAGGCGATGATCGCGGCTGAGGCTCATGCCGCCACCGACATCACCGGCTACGGCCTGATGGGCCACTCCTATGAAATGGCGTCGGCCTCCGGCGTGTCTATCCGGCTGTTTTCGAAAAACCTGCCGCTTTTGCCGGAAGCACTGCGACTGGCCGAGGCACAGATGATTCCCGCCGGTGCGGTGGCCAACCGGGAGTTTATGAACGGACGCTGTGAGTTTGATGACACGGTCGACGGCAACGTTCAGGCCGTGATGTTTGATCCGCAAACCTCCGGCGGACTTTTCGTTTGCCTCGGAGCGGACAAAGCTGAACTGTTTGAGTCGTTATTGAAAGACAAGAATATACCAGTACACCATATCGGCACGGTTGAAAAACCGGGCCGGGTACAAATCTTTGTTGAATAACTCTTTGCATGAGACTTCACATTCCTGAATCAAGACGGGTCTTCCTGGTGGTGACCCTGGCCGTCATCTGCGGTGGATTCATTCTCTGGATTTCGGACCTTACGTCTGACCCTCCGATGTATTTCTCCGGCATGGGACAGTCCCTGTCGACCGACCCGGCCCAATACATAAATCACGCCCGCAGCAAAATCCTTTTCGACGCCTTCGATCCGTTTGACTACAATCGCTGGACGGTTTACCAACACTCCATCACATCGCTGGTCGCTTATTTCTGGATGTCCGTCATGGGTGTCTCGATGGCCAAGGCCAACGCGGTCGGTGTCTTCTTCTGTTTCGGGGCGTTGATCTTTCTTGTGGCCGGTGTTCGAAGATATCACAGCGCCTGGGTGAGTGCCGCCGTGGCGTTTTGTTTTGTCATCAACATCACCCTTTTGACCCACGGCCGGCTCACTTACCTTGAAAACGGCCTGCTCTTTCTGGCGGCGATGGCGTTTTATGTCTTTTTGAGATGGGGACAGACCAACTGGGGAATTGCGCTGACCGGCGCTCTCATTGCCGCGGCCATGATTACCGGTAAACTGTTCGGCGCCGTGCTCCTGCCGGCAACACTCCTGGCGGTCATACTTTCCAAAAGCGACAATAAGTGGAAACAAATCCTGACCTGTACAGCCGCCTTTCTAATCAGCACCTTCGTGCTGCTTCTGATTCTCTACGGTGGCAATCTGGGCGCTGCTTTTGGATATGTCGGCGAGCAGTCATACGGCCTCCGGGGATTCCCGGCCGGGCTGAGTTCGCCATGGGGTTTTGTCGAGCACCTGGTGTCTTATGGCTTTCGCAACCGCCTGTTTTATCTCAACCCGGACATTTTCCTTTTCCTTTTGGCCGGATCGGCCATGTTGCTCTTTTTCCTGTCGACCGGCAGAAAGCTGCGTGATCTCTCCCCCGTGGTTTTGCTGGCGATTTGCTGGGCGGTCGTCTATTTCCTTGCCTTGATGCCGCTGAATTACTCCCCGATACGATACACGCTGATTCTGTTGCCAGTCATAATCATTGGATGCTTCGGCCTTCTTGATCAGCTTCACGGTATCGGTTCCGCGGTCACGCTGCGCTTGACACGTTGGCGGCTTGTCATCGTGGGGCTGTCAGCCTGGATGCTGACTTTTCACTTTGTCGGGAATGTCTTCTACTTCAATGTGATGCCGGTTCCCGTCCGAGGCCTGACCTGGGGCACATTGCCCATCGCGGCGGGCCTGACGCTGTTGATCTGGAAACTGGTGACTGATAAACGTTTGCGACTTCGAAAACAAACCCTGACTATCGCTCTGCTCGCCCTGCTGGTCTGCTCGGGACTGATCAACAGTCTCCGAATCAAAGAGACTCATTTCAATGAACACAATTTCAACATCCTCGAAGCCAACCGGGATGTTAGCCAGATTCTCGGACCTGAGGCGGTCGTGTCCGGACCGTACGGTCCGGTGCTCACGGTTGATACCGATCTAAAGTCGTTTATACACCTGTTCGGTGTGGCCAGCGTTGACACAACGTTGTTCGATCACTACCCGGTGACACACCTGGCGGTCGATGCCTCGAACTGGAAACTGGCCGTTGCCGCTTATCCGAAGCTGGCGACCCTGCAGCCGATTACATCATATTGGATTCGTGACTACGAGGTGTACCTGTATAACATTTCGAAAATATTCGGAAATTCCGAGGCGAATGCTTACCGAGAGACCGATTACGAACGAGCTTTGCAGTCATTCAGCATGCAACAGCCGGATTCCGCGCTGGCGCTGGCGCAACAGTTCTATCAGCACCACCCTGATTCCAAATCAGGCGGTATCTTGTTGATTGATTTGCTTTCGAATAATAAACGGTTCGCCGACGTCCAGACTATCCTCACGTCGCTGGCCAATCGCTACCCCACCGATTTCTTTCTCCAGGTGCAGTGCGGACGGTTCCTGCAACTGATGGCGCACCATCGGAAAAACGACGGCCTTCTGGTGCAGGCTCGGCGATATTACGAAAAGGCCGCCAAGGTGAACCCGTTTAAGGCAGCGTATGCCTCAAACGTTTATGCCCAGACGGCCCGTCAGTTTTCCGGCAATGCCGGAACTCGCTGAGAAAACTCCGCTAAACGGATTTACTTCCCGAAATTCTCGGCCACGAAATCCCAGTTAACCAGATTCCAGTAGGCCTTCAGATAATTCGGACGCGCGTTGCGGTAGTCGACATAGTACGCGTGCTCCCAGACATCGCAAGTCAAAAGTGGAACCTTGCCGGACGTGAGAGGATTACCTGCGTTGGGCATGGCCTCAATGGCCAGTGAGTTGTCCGCATTTTTGACCAGCCAGGCCCAGCCCGACCCGAACAACGTGGCCGCGGCCTGCGTGAACTGCGTTTTGAATTCATCTACGGAGCCGAACGCTTTCGTCAGAGCGTCAGCCAGCGGTCCGGCCGGAGCGCCGCCCTTCGGCGAAAGACAATGCCAATAAAAAGTGTGGTTGTACACCTGAGCGGCATTGTTGAAAATACCACCCGAACTTTTTTTGATGATCTCCTCAAGCGACATGTCTTCAAACTCGGTCCCCGGAATGAGCTTGTTGAGGTTGGTCACGTAGGCCTGGTGGTGTTTGCCGTAGTGGAACTCGAGCGTTTCCCTGGAGATGTGCGGTACCAGTGCGTCCATCGCATAAGGCAAAGCCGGCAACTCATGAGTCATGTTATCCTCCTGTTATATAACGATTTGCTAAGATGATGCCGTAGTGGTTTTTAACAATAGATACTGATTCGCACCTTGTCAATAAATATCTCACCACCGGGTCGTCACAGACCAGACAATTGAGACCGTCTTAGCTGTCTAAACTTCTTGACACGCCGGGTGTTAGTAGCGATATTACCGGCGAAGAGATTCTACACCCGCTCGCTTCACACCAATGTTTACAGAAAACCTGATTGGCGATCAGCTTTACCCGCGTGGTGAAGTTTTAGTTGACCGTATCGCCTGTGTAAAAGATACTGAGGATGACCTTAGGAGAGACCTAATGGAAATCGGCCTCACATATTCAAGCAAAGATCCACGTCAGATACAGACACGTGACTTTGTGAGAAAATTCATCAAGGACAGGGGTATTCTGGCCCACCTGGTTGAGAATGAGCAGCCGGTGAAAGTTCTGACCATCTCGATTAACGGCTGTTGCATATCCGACAACGTATACATTGCTGCCGCCGGTAAAAGGAAGGTCCAGTTTCCGACCATAGATAATATCGCTCGGGCTCTCGAACGGAATATCTGGAGCCTCTGATTCGCATCGCGGTCGTTATCTGGCTGCCACATTACCCTGCCGCCCTGCAATCGGCGTACCATCGCCCATACAAGTACACCTATCCCTCGGCTTAATGACTCTTTGTATTCAACTATGCGGAAACGAATCAGACCCGGTCAGGCACACCGCCTGACCGGTATATGTTGCGTGATCTTTTGCGGCTGTTCAGATATCTATCTGTTCGTGCAGGAAAGCGATAAGTCCCGGTGTCTTCATGCGGACCTGTTCCATGGTGTCGCGATCTCGCACAGTCATGGTGTCATCCTCGAGCGTCTGGCCGTCGATTGTCACACAGAACGGACAACCGGCCTCGTCCATGCGCGCGTAGCGCCGCCCCACGGCGCCGCCTTCATCATAGAACACCTTGAACTTCCTTTTCAGTTCCTGATATACCTTTTTAGCGTATTCGGGCATCCCATCTTTTTTCACCAGCGGGAAAACCGCCGCCTTGATGGGAGAAATACGGGGTGACAACCGCATGAACACCCGCTTCTCCCCCTTGATTTCAATCTCGTCGTAGCCGTCCACCAAAAGCGTCAACAGGGTGCGATCGCAGCCGGCCGAGGTCTCGATGATATACGGTATGAACTTCTCCGGGAAGCGCTCATCGAAATAGCGCAGGTCCTTCTTGGTGGCCTCCATGTGGCGGCTCAGGTCAAAATCGGTGCGGTTGTGCACGCCTTCCAGTTCTTGCCAGCCGAACGGGTATTCATACTCGACGTCGAAGGCGGCTTTGGCGTAGTGGGCCAGTTCGTCCGGGCCGTGTTCGTGCCAGCGCATCTTCTCCATGTTGATACCCAGTTCCCGGTAGAACTCCCAGCGCTGCTCGCGCCAGTACTCAAACCACTT
>JAUXCD010000045.1 GCA_030619085.1 Candidatus Zixiibacteriota bacterium | reverse complement strand
CATCGGAAAACTGCGACTTGTACGCCAGCACCGCCTCACACTTGCGCTCGAATTCCTCCGATGTATCGACCATAAACGAATAATCCTTGTCACGATAATACGAGGCATAGATGATCTTGCGCGGACGGTACGGCTCGCCATCTATCGCCAGTTTTTTCAGCCCGGCCAGAAAACAGGCGGCATAACCCAGGCGGCTCGCCTCAAGGTGGTCCGGGTGACGCTGTTTCCAGTGCGGAAGGATAACCATCTCCGGACGGGTGGCGCGGATGACCTCGGCGATCTTGAGTTTGTTCTCCTGCGTGAAGGCTATGGCCGAGTCAGGGATATCGAGTTGCTCGCGCGAGACCAGGCCCATGATGCGAGAGGCCTCGGCCGATTCGGTGGTGCGGTCGTTTTCATCGCCGTAAGTGCCCATCTCCCCCTGCGTCAGGTCCAGCCCGCCCACCTTGCGGCCGAGTTTGGCCATCTTGATAAGCAGACCGCCGCAGGTAATTTCCATGTCATCGGGATGCGCGGCGATAGAGAGAATATCCAGTTCGACGCGGTCAGGCATCGAGCACCTCCTGGTAATACTGTTCGTATTCGGAGATAATTTTATCGGCGGCGAATTTCTCGTGGGCCAGCCGTGAAGCGGCCGACTTGAACTCGGCCAACCGTTCTTTGTTTTTCAGAAGCGAAATAGCGGCGCGGGCCATAGCACCGGTATCCCCCACCGGCAGGAGAAAGCCGTTTTTGTAATCATCGATAACCTCGGTCAGCCCCGTGCCCGAAGTGCCTATAACGGGCACGCCGCAGGCGAGGGCCTCCAGCGCGGCCAGGCCGAACGATTCTTCCTCGGACGGCATCAGGAAAATGTCGCCGCACGGCAACACCGAGCCGACACTTTGCTGATTCCCCAGGAAAATGACCTTGTCGGCCAAGCCCCTTTTATTTATCTGCCGCCTCGCCAGTACGGTGTCTGGGCCTTCGCCGATAAGAATCAACCTGGCCGGAAGTTCCGCGGCGACTTTGTCAAAGATATCGATAACATCGAGCGTCCGCTTCACCGGGCGGAAATTCGAGACGTGCATCAGCAAATATTCGTCGGGCGCGGCGAATTCCTTGCGGGAGCAGTCGGTGGTAACGGGGCTGAAGCGGGTCTCATCGTAGAAGTTGTGCACGACGCGAATCTCTTTGTCGATTTTGAACACCTCGGTGGTTTCATCGGCCAAATATTTCGACACCGCCGTGATGCCGTCGGAGGCCAGAATGGAAAAGCGGGTGATATCGTAGAACGACGGGTCGGAGCCAACCAGGGTGATGTCGGTGCCGTGCAGGGTGGTGATGATTTTCGGCTGATGGCCGCCGCCTGCGGCAATGAGCTGTCTGGCCAGGTAAGCGCAGGTGGCGTGCGGGATGGCGTAGTGGACATGAAGGATGTCGAGCTTCGTGTTGCGGGCAACATCGGCCATCTTCGCCGCCAGCGTCAGCGTGTACGGCGGAAACTTAAACAACGGATAGGCGGTGGTCTCGACACCGTGGTAGAAGATATTGCTCTGGAAACGGTCGAGCCGAAACGGCAGGGCATACGAGACAAAATGCACCTGGTGACCGCGCGCGGCCAGTTGCTGGCCGAGTTCGGTGGCAACAATGCCGGAGCCGCCGGCGACCGGGTAGCAGGTGATACCGATATTCATTTATCCCTCGAATTCCGACAGGTGGATTATCTGGTGCGCCTTTTCCTCGCTGTCGAGTGCGTCGTATATGTAATCTATCAGACCAATACCGTACTTGGCCAGAAAATAAGTTATGTTCAGCGACCGTTCGTGCAGACCACGATTGGTAAAGACGCCGTGGCCGAGGCGATAGATGCGGTCGCGTGTCTGCTGTGATTTTTTCTTATGCGATGAAAACACTTTGTCTTCAAAGGCGTTAAGATTGAAATCGACTCTCCCCATGATTTGTTCCGCGAATTTCGCCAACGCCGGGTCAAACCGCAGGGAGTCTCCGGTGAACTCGATAAAATTGGTGCGGACATCGTTGCGGAGCTTGTTGAACTTCTCATCCAAATCGTGCGGGAACGACGCCATCAGAACGCGATTGATAACCTGCTCGATATCGCCGGTCAGTTCGCCAAACTCGATTTCGTGCTCGTGCATGATTTTCTCGAAGCGCTTTTCCAACAGCGTCGCCGAGGCCCGCCCGACATGACAGGGTGGCACCGTGCCAAATAGTTCAAACAGCGGGTTAATCTGCGCCAGGTAGGCTATCTCTGCCGGGCCGCCTTTCTGGCTGATGACCGGGAAGAGATACGACTGCAAAACCGGGCGGGTGATGACATCGGTCGAGCACCGATCGGAATGTTTTTCCACGCACTCGAGCATCTCCTCTTTCGTAAACAGACGGTCGCCAATCCGGAAGCCGTCGCCCTCGCGCATAACCGGTTTGCGCCCCTCGAGATTGCAGAACAGATGGCTGGAGTTGTCTTTCTTCTCGACCTGAATATGGTAGCCGGCTTTTTCGATGCTGTCGTTGGTAGCGGTGAGAGTGTCGTGGAGCGTGTCCTGCTTTTCAAGTATCGCCTTAAACAGCGGCAAGGCGATCTTCTTCACTTCGTCATCGCCGGGACTGAAAAACACTACACCCAGATTGCGCGTCAGGGCGGCCATGAACTTGCCGAACGCGGTCACAAAAGTATCTTCGATAGTGTAGGCGCGCTCGATGAGGTCGTAGAGGTCGGTGGTGAAGTCGGTCGTGCCCAGGGTGTCCTTGAGGAGTTGTTTGACGCGGTGCAGTTCGACTTCATCGGTGAACGCAATCTGCGACGTGGGCATCTCAAGCTCCGGCCGCGTCTGGTAGGAGATCAGGGTCGGCTCGCCTTCGCGGTTGAGCACATAGGTGTGGTTGGCCTCGTCGAAATCATGGTCATCACCGGCAATCCAGAAGACCGGGACGACCGGGCGGTCGAGTTGTTTTTCATACAGCGCCGCGGCTTTGGCAATAGCCAGCGCCTTGAGCACGACCAGAAACGGACCGGAAAACAAACCAGCCTGCTGACCGGAAAAGACGCAAACCGCCGAGGGCTGTTTTAGTTTCTCGATAGATTCAAAGGTCTTATCGGAGGCGCCGTATATGCGGTTCTGTTTTTCGAGGATGGCGGCCATCTGTTCGCGCGGGAACGTGGCCTTGTCCAGCGCTTTGGCCACCCGGGCGGGGTCATCGCAGAAATAGAACCGACGGGCATTCTCCACGCCAGCCTGGAAATCGAGATATATTTGTGAATGCCCCAGCGCTTTGCCGGGTGCGATAAGAGATGTCTTCAACTATAACCATCCTCATAAAAGGTTAATTCGGCGCCGGGTGTCTTTTGAACAGGCCGACGAAATCATCGATCAGCGTATATACCACCGGCACCACTACCAGCGTCAGCAATGTTGACGAGATGATACCGCCGATTGCCGCGCGCGCCATAGGCGCCCTGAGCTCCGCACCGGGGCCAAACCCCAGCGCCAGCGGCAGCATCCCGAACACCATCGCAAAGGTGGTCATCAGAATCGGTCGCAGCCTGATAGGTCCGGCGTGCAGGATCGCTTCGAATCGCGGCATGCCTTCGGCGCGCAACTGTTTCACGAAGTCGATCAGCAGAATGGCATTCTTGGTGACCAGCCCCATTAACAGTACGATACCAATAAGAGACATAATGGATAATGACTGTCCAGTCAAGCCGATAATCGCCCCGATCAGCGAAAGCGGCAGTGAAAGCATGATCGACAGCGGGTCGGTGAAGGACCCGTACTGGGAGGCCAGCAGCATATAGATGAAGATAACCGCCAGGATAAGCGCCTTGAAAATATTGGCGAAGGACTCGGCCATGATTTCAGCCTCGCCCACCGCCCGGATATCGTAGCCCGGCGGCAGGTCAACTTGAGCGGCGGTGGCCATAATCTCATTGGTGACGGTACCGGGGAAATATCCGCCCAAAACGTTGGCATTGACTCTTACCTCACGTTCACGGTCATAGCGGTTGTATTCACCGACAGTCGAGGTCTTGGTGATATCGGCGATGCGGCTCACCGGCACCAGGAAGGGATCGATACCGTCAATTTCCTTGTCGCTGCGGACTAAAATCCGGCCGACATCTTCCACGGTGTTGCGGAACGGTTCATCCAGCCGTACGCGGACGTCGTATTCTTCGTCACCGTCCTTGAATTTCGAGACGACCTCTCCCTCCACCATGGTACGCACGGTCATGGGGATTTCCAGGAGGCTCAGGCCGAGGTCGCTGGCCTTCTTTCGGTCAACCAGTACCCGCAGCTCCGGCTTGCCTTCTTCGAGAGTGTTGTCGATATCAATTGCGCCCGGCGTGTCGTAGGCAATCCGCTGGACCTCGTGAACGAGCGTGACAAGCTGCTTCATATCGCTGCCACGAATGGAAAGCTCGACTGACTTTGAACCGTGCCCGCCGCCGGTGCCGATTGAGAACTTTATCCCGGGAATACTGCTCAGGAGAACGCGGGTGGAATCTATCAACTCAAAAACGTTGACATCGCGCTGATCCTTATCGGTCAATCGCACCAGGATCGTGCCCCTTGTTACAGGGTCGTTGCCGGCGCCGATGGTTATATATGTCTCGGTGACCTCATCGAGCTGCCGGACGACATCATCGACAGTGTTGAAACGCTCGGCCGTGCCGGCCAGGTCGGTGCCGGGTGGAGTGTCAACATATACAAAGAACCGGCCCTCGTCGGTCTGGGTCATGAACTCCGAGCCAAGGAAGGTAGCCAGGTAAATGGCCATGATAAAGGAGGCCGCAGCCACCAGCATAACCAACCATCGCCGTCTGAGAGAACCGCGCAGCAGCCCCAGATAAACCGGCTTGGTCTTCTCGAAAGCCGTATTCCAGACGGAAAGCACTTTGAGAATCGGCTGCCAAACGGCGCTGATGCCACGCGACAAAGCCGCCAGGAGGCCGCGACGTTGCACCATAGACTTTTTCTCTTCGAGAAAGCGCGACGACAGCATCGGGGTCAGCGTGAAAGCTACAAAGAGGGATATCAACACGGCCACGGACACCGTGATGCCAAACTGCAAGAAGAACCGTCCCACAATGCCGCTCATGAAAGCGATTGGCACGAACACCGCTACAATCGACAGAGTGGTGGCCATGACCGCCAGGCCGATCTCCTTGGTCCCGCTGAACGCGGCCTCCATGGCGCTTTTCCCCTGCCTCATATGGCGGAAGATGTTTTCGATAACCACAATGGCGTCGTCAATAAGAATCCCCACAGCCAGCGACAGTCCCATGAGGGTCATCATATTGATAGTGAAGCCGAGCATCTTCATGACCGTAAAAGTGGCCACGATTGAGATTGGGATCGACAGACCGGTGATGATTGTAGGACGGAAGCTCAGCAGGAACAGGAAGACAACGACCACGGCCAGCAAGGTCCCGATTTGGATATTGAACAAAACTTCGTGAACAGAATCTTCGATATACTTGGCATCGTTGTTGACGATGGCAATATCGACATCGGGTGGCATTTCCTCCTGAAGTTCGGCCACGATAGCTTTTACCCGGGAGGATACTTCCACCGTGTTGGCACCGGACTGCTTGACCAGGCTGAGCGATACCGCGCGCCGCTTGTTGAAAACTGATAGTGAACGCTGCTCGCCCACGGTGTCAATTACGCGGGCGATATCTTTCAGATAAACCGGCACTCCGTTAATCGTCTTGACAATGATATCGTTGAACTGACCCACGGCGTTCAGACGGCCCGCCATCCGAATGAGGTATTCCCGACTGCTTTCGTCAATCCGTCCGCCGGGGATTTCCATGTTGGCGGCCGCGATACTGTTGGTGACCTGGAAAGTAGTCACCCCGTAAGCTTCCATCTTTTCGGGATCGAGCGCGATAGCGATCTCGCGCTCTTCACCACCGACCAGGCGCACATTACCGATGCCGTTGACCGATTCCAGCCGCCTCTTGACGCGATTCTTGGTCAGCTCCGTAATCTCACGCGCCGGACGATCACCGGAAACGACCAAAGAGATAATCGGTCGATCGCTTGGATCGTATTGGCTGACAACCGGGGCTTCAATGTCATCAGGCAGTTCCCCCCTGATGGCGGCCACTTTTTCGCGGACGTCCTGAGTGGCCTCGGCGCCGTCCCGCTCCAGCTCAAATTCTATAATCACCAGTGAATAACTCTCACGGGAAATGGAACTGATATGCCGAATGGCCGAGGCCTCGTTGGAGGCATCCTCGATTTTCTTGGTTACTTCCGTCTCCACGGTCTCCGCCGACGCGCCCGGATAAATGGTAACCACCGTCACGAACGGGAAGTCGATCTCGGGGAACATATCCACGGCCAGGTCCGTGTAGGAGAAGATACCAAGGACCAACAACGCGCCCACCATCATCGTGGCAAAAACCGGGCGCCGTATTGCTACTGCCGATAATTTCATCTGTCGGTTTTTCTCCAGGCGGTGATGTTTACGCGGGAACCATCTTCAAGGTAGTCCTGACCCAGGGTGATCAATGTGTCGCCCGGAGCGAGGCCGGACTGGATGACCACCCGGCCGTCCATTTCAAGTCCCAGAGCCAGAGCCTGCTGAACGGCCAGACCATTGACAACCGTGAATACCGTCGCCTGCTCGCTCAATTCCATGACCGCAGAGCGCGGTATGACAACCACGGACTTGACTTCATCGAGAACAATGATAATGCGCGCGAACATACCCGGCTTGAACCGACCGTCAGCGTTGTCAATGATGACCTCGATCTGGACCGTCCGCGTGGCCGGATCAGCCGATCTGGCTACCGATACCACCTTGCCGGCGCCGTTCGTTTCAGCGGCATCGGCCACGATCGTCACTGCCGACCCCTCCGAGAGATATCGGGCGTCGGCAACATTGACGCCGAACTTGATGCGCAGTTTCGCCGTCGATGCCACCGTGGCCAGTTGCTGCCCAGGGTTGAGATAATCACCGTTGGAGACTTTCAGTGAGGTGACAATGCCGTCGATAGGCGACTCAATTTCGACCAGTCGGCGGGCAGCCTCGAACGAGGCCCTGGAAACCGTGTATTCGGTTTGGGAGGCATCGTATTGCGATTCACTAATGGCCCCTTCGCCGTAAAGATATTCCATCTTCTTGAAGTTCTTCTCGGCGTTCTGATACAGCGAGTATGCCTGTTGATACTGTGAACTGGGGCCAAACTTGTCCAGAGTCAACAGCACCTGCCCCGCCTTTACCGATTCACCCTCTTTGACATTCACCTTCTCCACCGCTTCGGCAATCTTGGCGTATATAACCGCCTGCTGTTCGCCCTGCAGAGAGCCGGTGAAGGTTCTGGTTATTGTCTCATCTGATTGCCCAACGATCATGCACTCCACGGCCGTAACACGTTCGACCTTCTCAGCGACTTGCTCGCCGGAGCAGGAGAGTGTCATCGCGGCCATGACTATCAGGACTATAGATTGAATGATGTTTTTCGCCATCGGGTACATTCCCATTTAAAATATATCCACAGTTGTAGCTTTTCTCAATTCCGCACGCGCCTTCCTGAACATGAACGTCGCGACAGCCAGTTGATTGCGGGCCTTCGTCAGCGCTGCCTGCGCCGACAGCACCTCGAGTTGCGTACCCACGCCCGTTTCAAAGCGAAGGTTGGCAATCTTGAGACCTTCCTCAGCCTGGGCGATAGTGGCACCCTGTATATCCAGTGCCTTCTTGACCTGAATCATCTGGTCGTAGGCGCGTTCAACCTCGAGTTCAATCTGATCCTCGGTCTGTTTCAAAGCCAGCCGCGCCTGATTGTTTTCCGCCTTGCGCATAGTGATGTCGCCGCGGGTATAACCGCCGTTGAAAATCGGTATGGAAACGTTTATCCCGGCGGTAAAAGACTTGCTGGTATTTTCGCGAAGGGTGAAGACATCAGACGAAGACTGCCAGCCGTATGACGAGACCGCCACCACCGAAGGCAGATAACCGCCTTTGGCCACGCGCACGGCCTTGCCGCTGATTTGCACCAGGTTGTCCGCCTGTTGCATCTCCGGGCGACCGGCCAAAGCATCGCCGGTGAACTCCGCCAGCGGTTTCAAACCGGCCAGCGAAGTGTCATCGATATCCTCAACCAGGGTAATCTCTTCGCTCAGACCGATACCGATGAACGATTTCAGATCCTTCTCCGACAGGCGCACGCTACTCTCGGCCGCCAGAATGGCCGGTTTGAGATTGTTCACCTCGACCTGAGCCCTAAGTAGTTCATACTCCGATATCATCCCCTGGCCGAAGAACTTGCGGACCACTTCCAGGTTCTGGCTGGCTGCTTCATACGCTTTATTGAGTACCTCGAGATTCGACTTCTTGAGTATGGAGCCGTAGAACAGCAGTTCGGCGCTGTAGACAACCTCGCTCTCCACCTGGCCGGCGACGGCGGTGGCATACTTCCGGTATAATTTGGCAATGGCCAATGCCGAGAAGACCTTTCCGCCCTGGTAAAGCGACTGCACCAACGATACCGACGCCCCGAAATTGTTTTTAAAGCCGGTCTTGAACTCGATCTTCTCATTATCGGCCGTCACGAAAAAGGACGGAATGAGCATATTGCGCGAGTACGACCCGCTTACATTGATATTGGGAAACGCGCCGGCGCGAGCCTTGGTGATATCACTCTGCGCTTTGGTGACCTCCTCCAGCGCCGAGAGATAACTTCGGTTGAAGCCAACGGCGCGAGCCTTCACGTCCTGCAAAGTCAGTGGCGTGGCGCTGTATCCGGTCGACGACCAAATCATCAAAAGGAGCAGAGCCAGGCACGTCCACACAATGCTGTTTTGTGGTCGGCACCGGAACCTGCCGGTATAGCTGTTCATCAGTTGCCTTTGTGCTTTATTCTTCATTTGGAACGACTCATTCTTGTCTTCTCGAAGAGCGACTCAAACAGTTTTATTTGCGACTGAACATCAACCATCTTCCCGCCAACCCTCTTCATGTGCATCAGACCTTCATAGAAACTCAGGATCATAATGGCCGCCTGCTGACGCTGTTTGCTTGTCCGGCCATAGCCCGGTCCCAGGGCACACGCTAGAGTGTCAATCACCCGGCTATGGGACTGCTTAGCGAACTTGACAATCTCGGGCATCCTTTGGGCCTGATGGCGGAAATCCAGACTCTGCTGATAGTAGTCAAGATGCCCCTCAGCTTCCGCCCGCGTAAAGGCCCTGAATATCTCCCCGAGTTTCATACCCGGATGAATGCTGGCCTCGAGACCAGCGATAGCCCGGCCGGCGGCTCGCTTTAGAAGCTCGAACGCTATTTCCCGCTTGCTCTTAAAATGGAAATAAAGCGCTCCCTTGGTGAGCCCGACTTTCTTGGCAATATCCGCGGTGGTCGTGGACCGAAAACCCTGTTTCCTGAAGAGGACCTCGGCCGCGTCAAGGAACTGCTGACGGCGGGTTTCCGCCGGCAGTTTCGGACTTTGCCTGATCTTGGTTGTCTTTTTGCTCGTCACCATATTATAGATACCTACCGGTAGGTATCTAATATATCCGAGGCTCCACACCTGTCAAGATAAACTTTCTGATGTTTCTGCAAATTTGGGGAATCAGAGCCATTTTTTCTTGCGGAAAAACAGCACCAGACTCATGACCACAACCGCCATCACGATGAGTGCGAACATATACCCGTGCTCCCATTGCAGTTCGGGCATGAAGGCGAAATTCATCCCCCACAGACCGACCATAAATGTCGGCGGAATGAACAAAACCGTGAAAATGGTGAGGAACTTGATGATCTCGTTGGTCTTGGTCGAAACCGAGGAATAGTACGCTTCCAGTGAGGAATTGAGGATTTCGCGGTGGAAGTCGGCTAAATCGTAGATACGAACCAAATGATCGTGAATATCGGAGAAGTAGACCGCCGCCCTCTCGCCGATTTGTTTGAACTCGCCCCGGGCGATGCGATTGACAACGTCACGTTGCGGCAGCACAAACCTTTTAAGATGGACGATATCGCGGCGCAGGGTGTAAATCGTCTTGATGGTCTCTTCGTCGGCTTCGCCGAGGACGTCCTCTTCCACCTGGTCGACATCGTACTCAAAGATGTCCAGGGTGGAGTTGTAATTATCCACGATCGTGTCAATTACGGCATGGAAGAGGAAATCCACCCCGCGTGACATCAGCCGTTCATCGCGCTCGGCCCGGTTGTAGAGGTAATCGAATATGCGGTGCTCATCGTAATGCACCGTCACCAGCGAGTTACCGCTGAGAAAGAGATCGATTTCGCCGATCTTCAGCCCCTCTTCCCTGCCTACGTAGTCAACGACCTGGAAAACCAGAAAGAGATAGCGGTTATAGTCATCGATCTTCGTACGCGGTCTTTCGGAAATGACGTCCTCGATGGCCAGCGGATGGAATTTGAAGTCGTGCGTCAGGATGTACAGTTCCTGATCGGTCGGTTTACACAAATCAATCCAGATAGAGGCATCTTCTCTCTTGACCAGTTCGTCGAAATCCGCCACTCCTTCAATGACCTTGACCGGTTCGTCCGGGACATAGTAGAAAGAGCGAATCATGCTTGCTCCTCTTTCTCTACGAAGACACCGTCTTCATCAACCTGGTCAAAAATGATCTCGGAATCGTGCTTTTCCTTAATTTCCCTGATGGACACTTTCTGCTGGTGCAGAAAGATGGAGCCAAAGAGGAAGATCGGTAACAGATCCAGAAGGTGCAGCGTCAGGGCAAACAGCACGGCATCGCTGCGCGCGACCGAGAACGCGGCCAGTGATGAGCTGACGGCCAACTCGAAGGTCCCGGCGTTGCCGGGCGTGATGGGAATCATTACTGCCAGGGTATTAATGATCATGATGGCCGCCGCGGCCGCAAAAGGCAGCGAAAAGCCACAGGACTTGAGCAAGAAGTAAATGACCAGCGTGTGCGTCCCCCACGATGCCAGCGAATAAAGCATAGTGCCGATTATGTGCTGGCTGGAATGGAGCAGGTCCATGCCTTTAGTGAAAGACCTGATGAACTTCTTCACGCCGATATACAATCCGGGCGAGCGCTCGCGAAGATGCTTGCGACCGATCTCTTCCAGTCGAACCTGGTAGTGAAGCATCAAGTAGAGCAGCACCAAAACGACAACGGTCACCGTGAGAATCACCAAGCTGAGTGTCCGGTAGCCCTCAGGAAACGCGAAGGCCAGCGATGTCAGAAACAGGAAAATAACCAAACTTATGGAATCGAACAGGATTTCCAGCATGATGGTCGAGAAGACAACCGTCTTGCGCAGGCCTTCATTGCGGGAGAAAAGAAACAGTCGTCCCACCTGGCCGGTGAAGACGGGCATGACGATATTGAGAATCTGTCCGGCAGAGTACAAGGTGATGGCGCGGGTGGCTCCGATCTTCCTCTGCTGCGACAGCAACACTTTCCAGCGGAGCCCCTTGATGATGATAAACATAAAGGCGAAAATCACCGCCGGAATGAGATAGGCATAGTCCAACCTTCGCACGAGACTCTGAATCTCGACCAAACTAACATCTTTAAGACAGAATGCGAGCAGCGCGACAGCGATAATACTGCCCCAAAACTGCTTTTTCTTCCAAAACATAAGGTCAGACCTGATACTTTCAAATATTGCGGTAAAGATAGACACTCACGCGGAGGGTGTCAAACTAAAATAAGGCGGGGAATTATGCGTAAGTTGTTATATTTCAGCCACAAACCGTTTATTGATCCATCCTCGACGCTTGTTCTCGAACAATACGTTGTAGTAGTCATCCGACTCCGCCAGGATTTCAACAACCAGCCCGGGAGCGCCCTGCAACTCCACGTCCGACTGCTCAGATGGTCCGGTTTGCACCGGGCTGTCCTCGGCGATTATCACCGCGCGCCGGGAAAGATAATCGGTGCGATATTTGAAGGTGGTAAGTCCCGATGAAATTATCACTAAAATAAGAGCGATCATAAGGCCAGCCCTGACGGCGGCGCCCGTTATTCCCACGCCCCACCGCAGAATCATCAGAAGTAGCAAAAACACGAAGAAGGCCGACGATACCCAGGCCAGAAGACTCAGCCGGTAAGGTGCTACCAGCGACTCAAAGAAAGACTGAACCGGGTTGAGTCTCACACCTTCCATCTGGACGCTGGTGAAACCCCGGGCGAATTCAAGGTTGTGCGTGATATCATCATCTCCGGGATCAAGCCTTTGCGCCCGCATATAGTAGAGCACGGCGTTACCAAGATCACCGCTCTTAAAGTAGGCGTTGCCAAGATTGAAATACAGGGCGGCCGACTCCAGTCCCTGCCCCACAACGCTTTCATACCCTCCAATCGCGGCCGCATAGTCTTTGTCCTGGTACGATTTGTTGGCAGCCGCAAAATCGTCCGTCATGTCGGCGTGAACCGGAAGAACTGAAAGTGATGTCAGCAACATCGCCACAGCAAAGATCAGCAGTATTTTACGCAAACCTGATTCCCTCCAGCATGGTCATCACCTGCTCCGCCTTCTTCAGCGAGGTATTGATGTCCTCATCGGTCAGCGACGCCGGAGCGAAGCGGGCGAAGTCGCACTGTTGCAGGATGGACTGTACGTCCAAGATAAAGGCGTCGTCGGTTGACTTTCCCCTGAGCCTCTGTTCGATACTGTCAATAGTCAGGCCGTTTGGCGAGATATTGAGCTTGTCGGCGATGTATGACGTCAGGGCCCGGGATATCTCCGCGTAGAACTCGGTCACGGTGGCTTTGTCCGCCAGCTTGCGGGCCGTTGCAAGCCGCTTTTTCGCCTGACGGCTGGCCCCGCGCGAACGGGCGTAGGCTATATTGCCTGCCAGCCTTTGACGATGTCGCCGAATGACAATCATCCCGGCCAGTACCAGCACCGGCAGGCCATTGACGAGCAGATACAGCGGCGTTACAATAAGCAGTTGTCCTATGGGCGAAGTCTCCCCCAGGTCCTGCTTGATAAACCGAATGTCACGAGCGTGACTGCCGATGGTCAGATCGGGAGCGCCGTAAGGAACGTCGGGAGATGCGATATAACCTTCCGGTTTTATCACATCGACTTTAATTGAGCGCGTGGTCAGGTAACGGTATTTCCCCAGGTCGGGATCAAAGAAATTGAACGCCAGCGCCGGGATTTCAAGCTGCCCGGGACGACTGGGAATAAAGACCTCCTCGTAGGTCTTGCTGCCGCCGATCTTGTCATTGATTTTCGAAACCTTCTCGCCGCTGGAAGCCCGATAAACGCGGAAGTCGGGAAGGTCGGGGATACTCGGTTCGGCAACTGACTTGATGTTGCCCGTTCCGGATATGGTAATGGCCAGCGTTATCGGCTGGTTGACCTCGACTGAAGTTTTGTCGGCGATAGCTTCAATGCGAAACTTGCCGATGGTGCCGGTGAAGTCGGCCGGTTTTCCCTTGTCAGGCAGCGGCCGGGCGGCAATCTTGACCGATTCACTGCGAATGCTTATCTCTACGCCCCGTCCGAAGAAGTCCCCGAACAGATCGGTGGGATCGCGATACCGACGGCTCCGGTCGGCCACCGTTGTTCGGATCGTGGCGCGCCCGATAGTCAACTCGCCGGTCTGAGTCGGAAACAGAGCGTATTTGCGCTCGATAACTTTGTAACTACGTCCGTTGATTTTTTGGAAGTAGGGCGCCTTGTTGCCGATCAGTTCCGTCCAGAAGCCGGTGGTCGAAGGCTCCGTCAGTTCCGGGCTGCCATAGTACTGAACGGCAATATAGAATTTGAGCGTCAGGGTAACCTGCTCGTTGACATACGGATTGGTCTTGTCAACCACGGCTTCCAGAAAATAGTCCTTACTCTTGCCATCGGACTCCGAAGCCTGATTTTCCAGACGCGGCGACACCGATGTTCCCTTCTGGAGGACCGTCAACTCCAGCGGACCCGCCTTGTATCGCCGGTTGTTGTACACAATGGCAATCTGGTCGATGGGAAAAGTGCCCGGTTTATGCGGCAGAAGCATATAGCGATAGGTGTGCGAAGCGGTCACGGCGCCGTTGACGATACTGATATTAGTCGAATGCCCCTGCGAGTATACCTCGAACATCGGCAACGTGGGCAGATTGGGTGCTGGCAGGTTCTGGTCCCGTCCGGAAATCACAACTACGAGCGTTGCCTGTTCATCGAGCCCGATGGAATCGCGGTCCAGCGACGCCTCGATAGTTACCTCCGGAGTCGACTGGGCGGCCACCATAGGTGCTATCATCAGCAGGGCCATAGTCATAAGCAGCCATGTTGCCGGGCGCACGCTCATCGTATATGTCCTACCAGTCCTTCCCACTGTAAGTACCACCGGCCTTTTGTTTCTTGGCCTGTTTCTGTAACTCCTGCTCATCCTTCAGCGCGTTGAGGATTCGCTCCGCATCCTCCTTGGTCATCTCCTGTTGCTGCTGTTGTTGTTGTTCCTGCTGTTGCTGATCCTGTTGCTGCTGGTCTTTCTGGTCGTCGCTCTGCTCGTCCGGATTCTGCTGCTGCTGTTGCTCCTGCTGTTGTTGCTGTTGCTGCTGTTGCTGATCCTGCTTCTGTTGCTCAGGTTTTATCTGCTCTTTAAGTCTCTTGCGGGCCAGCTCCAGATTGAACTTGGCGTCGAGATCATTCGGATTGATTTTCAGGGCGTTCTCATAGCTGGTGATGGCATTCTGGTAATCTTCCATATGGAAGTAGGTGTTGCCCAAATTATAATGCGCCTGAGCCTCGAGATTGATATCGGTCGTGTTGAGTGACTTGGTGTACATGTCTACCGATTCCTCGTACTTCCCTTCACGGGAAAGGGTACCGGCAATATTGTAATTCAACTCGGGTGACTCCGGAATCTCCGTCTCGGCGCTGCGGTAAAATTCCAGCGCTTTCTTGAAGTCGTTGGCGGCGAAAGCTGCGTTGCCGCTCTTGACCAGATCGATATAATCCTCGGCCATTACCGACTGCATCAAAAGAAGGCCAAATACAAAAGCCGCTATGGGTGCGAAAATCTTAGTCATTGGCATTGTTCCTCGGCACCTTTTTGCGCTCAGTGATAAAAAACTCCCCGACCACCAGCAATATAACGAGCAACAACGGAAGTTGGAAGCGATCATCATAACGCGTAACCAGGGTGCCTTCAAGTTCCTTTTTCTCCAGTTTGGAGATTTCATCAAAAATCCGGTCCAGTTCAATCTCACCCGCGGTG
>JAUXCD010000024.1 GCA_030619085.1 Candidatus Zixiibacteriota bacterium | reverse complement strand
GTCGATGAAGAAGATATCGCGGATATCCACTCCCGGTTCGGAGGGCATCTGGAACCAGCCGTCCTGAGTTTCATAAGCGGTCGTGTCAGAATCGGCAAAGGTTGTATCGATCATATCGAAGCTGTCCACAGCGCCAAAGGTGGTGTCATAGAAATCGAAGATAGTGGTGTCGGACGTAATGATCGTGCTGTCCGGGAAATAAACCGTGGTATCCCAGACGACATTAGTGTCAACGGGAATCGTGTCAATGGTGGTGACAGCCGTGTCCCAGACCATGAACGTATCAATAGTGGTGTCAATCGCGAAAAAGGTGTCGATACAGGTGCTGTCGGCCACGAAGCGGTAGCCGATACCGTTCTCGCCAGCCGCCCAGCCACTGCCGTGGTTGACGAAAAACACTGTGTTGAAGTCGTGAAGAATCCTCTCTTTACCGGCCTGGCAAACGACATACATGGAATCAGCCACCCATGTCGCACCGCCGTCGGTGGTCGAGAGGATATAGCCGTCAAGCCCGACCGCCCAGCCATAGCTGACGTCCAGGAAAAAGACATCGCGCAGGCTCTTGGTAGTACCGCTGCCCATCGCCGCCCATCTGCAGTCATTGAAGTTGGTATCGATGGTGAGAGTGGTTTCGGCTGAATCGGGAGTAATCGTGTTGATGGAAATCAGGGTGTCGATGCAGAGTCCGTTGGCATCGTAGCTGAGAATCGTACCCATATCACCAACCGCCCAACCGTGCTGGCCATCAACAAAATAGACAGCGTGCAAAATGTTCTCGCTAGTGTCCCCCAATTGCAGTGTCCAGGTTACTTCCGGGCCGGTCGAAGGGGCGACAATATCGTCATCATCGTCACAGCCGGTTACGACGAAAAGGGCAAAAACCACCAGGGCAAACAGAGACAAGATCCAAACGTTTCTCGAATTGGCCTTGATTTCCATAGAATCAGTATCTCCCGCAAAAACGTAATTGTTAAAAGTCAAAATCGGCTAACAATTTACGTCCAAATCCAAGGTGGTGTCAAGCGAAAATCGGCAAAACCCTAAGTTCTTTGACTGCCGACGATTAACTTGTCAGCCAATAGAAATAGGACGCGCGAGACAACAACATCGTTCAGACCTAAATACCTGCCCGTGGCCGCAAAAAAGACTGATGTGCCTATGTGTTGAGAGTTGAGTTGGCAATAGAAGGTCCGGTTCACACCGGCAGGGCGGTCAACTGACTCTTTCTGAAAGCGGCCAACTGCTGACCGGCGAAATCATCGACAATGTCCATAACCCAAATAGCCATCAACTCACCGTCATCGCTCACCTGGGCTATCACAGAGTCCGCCAGGTGATAACAGCGACTCCGGCTGGACCGGTCAAACCTGATCAGGAGGCTGCTTCGGTTGGGTGAGGCCAGCAGGGTCGGCTGCCCGATGGTTTTGCGAAAGTCAGTAAAGCGAAGATCGGCGGCTTCAACGGCCGGGGGCATTTGAAAACCGGGGAGAAGCTGCCAGCGTTGCCGCGGCAGGCCGACTTCAATGAAAATCGGTCGCCCCTCACGGTCGATGTCGATGCGGACGCTTTCGGATTCCAGGTAGGAGAAGAAATGGCGGCTGTGCTGAAACGGCCCTATCTGGACGAACAGAGTGCCATCGTCCACCTGATAAAAACCCCGGCCGAGCAAAAGATGCTCTGTCGGGGTTGATACTCTAACCTTTATTGACTCAATGGCCATCCTATTTCAGATCTTTCAACCTTTCGCGGGCCTGCTGGGCCTCGAGAGTCTCAGGGAACTCGTCAATTAGCCGCTGGAAAATAGTCCGGGCCTCGTCTTTTTTGCTGAGCTCCTGCTTGGACCGGGCCAGTTTGTAAAGGGCGCGACCGATGTTGGGCGAGGTCTTGTAGTCGTTTAGGAGCTTCTCGAACTGCTCAACGGCATCCGGGTATTTTTCAATTGCGTAATAACTTTCACCGATCCAGTAGTAGGCGTTTTCAACCGATTCGTGCCTGGGGCATGCCTCGAGGAAATTGCCGAAACTCTTGATCGCTGCTTCGTATTCGCCTCGGCGCACCAGGATAAAGGCTTCATCGTAAGTGAAGTCGCAGTCGATGGCCGGTTCTCCGGTGGCCTGGGTTGGTGTCGTATCCGCAGGCAGACCGGTCGGGGTTTGTGCGCCTGCGGAACTCTTGAGAATATGAACGACATTCTTGTCCTGACCAAGCTGCTCGAGCTTTTGCATCAGGTCATTGTAATTCTCCAGAAGGACCGACATTTGCTGCTGTATCTCGTCCATAGAGAACGCGATTTCATTGCGCAAGCGATTGTCGGCATCGGCGCCCTGGACAGTGATTGAGTCCATGCGGGTCACCATAGTCCGAAGTTCCCGGTTCTGGGCTTCAACATCGCGTATCTGTGCCTTGATTTCATCGATGTGTCTGGGAGTGACACAGGCGTTGAACGAAATTCCCAGAATGACAACCGCCATAATAGTCATGGCGGTTGTTAATTTTCTTCCGTGGTTTAGCACGACTTTTCTCACCGCCGTTTACTGAGAAACGATGCGGAACTCACAGCGTCGGTTCTTCGCCCAGGCATCCTCGGTGTGACCGGTGTCGATCGGGCGTTCCTTCCCGTAGCTGATGATCGAAATGCGATTGGCGGTGACGCCGAGACCTACCAGGTAATCCTGGGCAGCCTTGGCTCTTTTCTCGCCCAGTGACAGGTTGTACTCAACCGTTCCGCGCTCATCGCAGTGACCCTCGATCTTGACAATCACATCGGGAAAATCTCTGAGCAGATTGTAATTGAAATCGAGCGATGAACGGGCGTCGCTGCGAAGATTAAACTTATCAAAATCAAAGTTAATCGTCTGGAATCGCGACTCCTTAAGGGTTGGCTTTGGGGGCGGAGGTGGCGGAGGTGTAGGTGTCGTGTCTTTGATAATCACCGGCATGGTATCAACCGGCGGTGTCTCCGGGGCGATTTCCTTTTTCTTTCCACAGGAGACGCTGATTGTAAGCGCAATGGCCAACAATCCGATAACTGCAAGTAGACCAAATCGTTTCATTTGTTTTAATTCCTCCCTGTAAGGGAATTGGTGATTATTTTCGACTCGTTATTATGCCAAATCTAACCTATGCTTCTGGGGCGGTCAATAAAAAAGATGTCTTTTTGATTCTATTTGCTCCTTTTTATCTGCTTATGGCTAAACCTGTTAAAGGTAGCCAAGCGACCTGTGGCACCCGCCCGATGGAAAGCGCAGAGGTCGGTATCACTGAATCTGAAAATACACCGACCGGGCCGAGTACGCTGACTGCCCGCGCGGCCGAGCGATAAGATAGTAGTGAGCCGAATCCCCGGTCAGAGCCGGACCGTCGTAAACCAGCGTAGTGTCCTCGAAGTCGGTGTATTTCTCCCAGCCGTTGCCGAGCCTGATACCGTAATTGATGGTCTGATATCCGGGAATAGGATGCCATACAAAGGTAAACGGCCCGCTTACGGCGTCGGTCTGGATGGGGAAAATCGGCGCGGCGTACTCACCGAAATAATCACTCGACGAGCAATTCAGAAGCTCGGTACCAAAGAGAGTGGTGACCAAAAAGGAATAGGTCAGAGGCAGCGGGCTGGGAGGATCCCCGGCAAGGTTTAGGGGCTGTCCCCCCCAATAGCGGCCGGTAGCACAGTCGCCACCGGTCATTACCATCGTCAGGTAGACAGGAAAGCCGGTCCCGGTGAATTGCATCAGTACGGCTCGGTCCCCGTTATCCTCGACAACAGTCGAGGCCAGGTACTGGTCGTTATAGCTGTAGCGCACCATCACGATCTTGGGTGAGAAGTATTCAGTATTGCCCTTCAGATACCAGCGACTGTTGACGCGCGCGGCGGTGACGGTATCGGTGTAGGGCATAATCAAACCGGCATCGAAAGTTGTCACACGCAGGACCAACAGGGCGTTATCGAGCTCAGCGGTTTTTGCAATAAGATCGAGCGAGAAGGTCGCCGCCGGGTAACGCACGAAGCTTTGTCGCAGGTAGTCCAGGTAGCAGGCTTTGTCGCGACCGTTGTGCAGGAAATTGTCGAGCATCAACGCTCCAACCAGGGAGGTATCGTGGCTGTTGAGGGCGATCTCGTAGCGCTCCACGAGATTCTCCACCGAGTCGGCCTCGGTGCGAAACACCCAGGCGTAATTGCTTGCCAAATTCGCTCCTTCGACGCTTCTGATACCGGAAGTCAGAGTAACCTGGTACACGCTGTTAAGATCGAGACTACCGGGCGCGGGCACGAAAGTAGCCGTGGTTCCAGAATAACTCAGGTTGCCGGGAATGGCCGGCTCGACAAAGAAGGTGCTGCTCGTAACCGTGTTGCTGTCGAGGTTCTGTGAGAAGGTGGCGGTGATGATCACGCTGGTGGGAACATTCTCCTCGTTTGCGGTGGGGGTGGTTGATACGACCGTCAGGGAAGGAACTTCGTCGGTGGAGGTCGGGTCATCGCCGCATGACACCGTAAGAAGCGTCGCGACTGCAACAACTGCCACGGCCACGCAAGCCGGGAAAAATCCGCCAGATTGCATCGTACGCTCCCGTTAAATTGTTCGATCGTCTTCGATCTACGCGTCCGTCTCCTTTACCGACGAGCCGATAGTGCCTATGGCAGCGGCCCCCAGGTCGGGTTGGAGCACCTGCCATGGCGGGTCAGCCGTCGCTGATTCCGGCCGGAGATATCCATGGTGAAGATGTCACGCGGTCCCAGGCGGTCGGACGAAAAGATGATGTGCTTGCCATCGGGTGAGAAATGCGGATTTTCGTTCATACCCACCTCGGTCAAGACCCGGTAGTCGGTGCCGGAGGTGTCGATTGAAGCCAGGTCGAATCGGCGTGAACGGCTGCGACTGACAAACGTCAGCCGGTCCCCGCGCTGCGACCAGATCGGAGAGTCGTTGTAGCTGCCTTCCCAGGTGATGCGACGAAGGTTCAGGCCCAGGATATCCATGATATATACCTGCGGTCGGCCGGTTCTGTCAGAGGAAAAAGCAATAAGCTGACCGTCCGGCGACCAGGTTGGCGCGGTATCGATAGCGCGATGGCGCGTGAGTCTCTTTATTATCTTTCCGTTAGGTTCCAGAAGGTAGATCTCGGAGTTGCCATCCCGGGTCAGCACGCAGGCAATCTTGTTGCCATCGGGCGATACGGCCGGCGCGGCCACGATTCCCGGATAATCGGCTACCAGAACCGCCTGGCCGGATTCGATATTGATCCGGTAGAGGTGCGGATCGCCGCCTGTGTAGCTGGTGTAGAACACGCTTTTGCCGTCGCGTGAAAAGGTGGGGGAGATGTTTATCGAACCGTTATTGGTAAGCTGTCGTTCGTTGGCGCCATCATAGTCGGCGATGAAAAGCTCCTTGGCCGATCCAATCTTTCGGGCATAGACTATTTTTGTCAGGAAAATACCATCCTCGCCGGTCATGGTGTGGACGATCTCGTTGGCGATCTCATGGCCCAGTTGACGCCAGTGAACCTTGTCCATTTCGACTGTTCCCTTGGCGAACTGCTGCCTCCGGGCAGTGTCAAACAAACGCCAGCGCACGCGCAGGTTGCGTCCGGGAAACTCCGCCTCCAGTTTGACCAGGTAATCGGCCCCGAGACGCATCCATCCCAGGGGATCCAGGTCAATAATCTCGTACACTTCAAGGTAGAAGCTATCCACCAGCACCAGTTCAAAATCGGCGTAGAAGTCAACATCCCGTCGCACTACCGCCGTCACCGAGTTCATATAGGTCGAATCGTCCTGGTTGATATACTGGTTCCCAATATACTTCATGTCGTCCACGCCCACGGTGGTGACACGAACATCGCCGGTCCGCAGGGTGTCGAAGAAGATGTTGCGGACGACATCACGCTGGGCCTGGGCGAATGATGATGTAAATCCCATGACGGTTATGATAAAGGTAAGCATCAAAGATGCGGGGAGTCTCATTCGGGAACCTCTGATCCTAAGGTTTATACTGGAACGGCAAAGTGATGCCGATAATCTCATCGTTGAAGTCACGGGGCAGTGGAGGAAACGGCATGGAGCGTTCCACGGCCTGCAGGCAGGCCTGGTCAAAGGCCGGGATGCCCGATGACTCCTCCACCCGTTTTTCAATCACCCGCCCGGATTTTATCACCTGGAAGTAAATCACGCACACGATGGTGCCATCGGCTGCCACCGGGTTGCGCCAGTTACTCTGTATCTTGTGAAACGTCTGGGTAAACCAGTACGGATAGTTAAATGATGCATTGTCAATGGTGGCCCCGCTGAACGGAGAACCGGTCCCGGTGGCCGGCGTCTCGATTTGACTCTGGTCCATCGTTTTCTCGCCGTTGCCGGCGGTGCGGGGCTTGGTCTTGGGTTTATCCTTCGGTTTTTCAGGGACTACCGTTTCCGGCAGTGTGGCGGGATCCTCAATGGGTATCTCCGGCATCTTTTCAACCGCCGGTTGCGGTATCACCGGAGTGGGAACCGCCACCGGTTCCTCGGCAGCGAACTCGGGCAGTGCCGTCAGCGAAACCCTGATGACGTCATCATACTGCTGCGTTCTTTTGATGTCGAACGGCGAGGTGACTATGGTGAAGAAAATCAGAACCGCGTGCAACGCCAGTGACAGGAGTATTTCCAGCTTCATCGACTCACCGTTTGCCTTTTTTCGATTCCTCCGGCGACGTTATCAGGCCAATGTTATCGATGCCCATATCCTTGAGTTGCCCTATAACGGCGATAGCGGTACCGTAGACAACGGCCGAATCCCCGCGGAGGTAAATTGAGGAGGTGTTCTTGGCGCTCATTTCCCTTTCCAGGGCCTGTTCGAAATTGTCCATGCGCGCCCACACGTCATTAATATAGATACCCCCCTTGGCATCGATAGTTACCACGATACCTTCAGTCTCTTCATTGACCGTGGCCGCCTTGGTCTTGGGGAGATTTACCTCAATTCCGGATTGAAGCAGCGGGGCCGAGATCATGAAAACGATAAGCAAAACCAGAACGACATCCACCAGGTTGGTGATGTTGATGTCGGCCATGGCCGTGTATGTTCTGCGGCGTGCATGTCGCATCAGAGGTTGTCCTTTTTGATCCGCACCAGGAATTCGAGGATGAAACTGTTGGTCTGGTCATTGAGAACCTTCATCTTGTTGGTTGCCCAGTTGAATGCGATCACGGCGGGAATGGCGGCGCCCAGACCGACAATCGTGGCCAGCAGCGCCTCGGCAATACCGGGTGCGACCACGGCCAGGGAGGCGGAACCACGCTGACCGATGGACCAGAAGGAATCCATAATACCCACGACGGTGCCCAGAAGGCCCATGAACGGGGCGACGTTGGCGGTCGTGGCCAGGAAGATAACTTTTTTCTCCAGAGTCCCCATCTCATCGGTGAGCGTCTTTTCCATGCTCATCTCGATGATCTCGTAGTCCTTTTCGTCGAGAGGCTGCACGGTCTGTTGCAGGCCGCCGCCGACGTTTTTCTGCTCTGCGAGTGCCATCAGGTCCTGGTAACCGGCCAGAAAAACGCTGGAGATCGGCGAGCGAGAGGCGGATTTGGCCTGCCCCACCGATTCCGACAGCCGGGTTGAGCGACGGAAGAACTGGACGAATTTGGAGTTGTCGTTTTCCACGGCGCGGTACTCACGCCATTTGTAGAAAATAATTACCCATGAAATAAAAGACATGATCGCCAGAGTTGCCAGGATGAAGGCTCCGAAAATCGAAGTACTGCCGATAATCTGCCAGACCGAACCCGTGAAGATTCCCGGGAGAATGATGTGTTCCATAAAGAGTTTTACGTTTCAACCTCTTAAAAGTTTTCTGTCTGATCGGTGTATAAGTGCCTTAAAGTGTGCTTCTTATATATAGATTAACAATATGAAAGTGCCTTTTGTGTCCGTCAACAAAAACCGCCCCACCCATCTACTGCCAGGCGGCTCCGGTTTTAGCTTGACCGCACCGAATCGCATGCCATTATTTGGGTGCGAATAATGTAGTACATCAGTAATGGATTTGATATGAAGAAGTTTCTGCCAATAATCGGACTACTGTTGCTCTTACTTCCGGGTGGTTCGGGCTGTAGCGACAAGAATGCCGACGATGACACCAAGGTGCCGCTGGAAGTGAAAAAGGCGGAATCCATGGATTCCACGCGGTTTGATTCTGCTCTGGTGGATACAACCGTGGCGGATTCTCTGTCTTCCGATGTGTCGGGTAAATGACCCTGGCCGGCGAATGCTCCCGATTGGATACAAACAAAAAAAGCCTCCCGGCCGGCCGGGAGGCTTTTATAAATATTACCGAAAAATATCAGTCCTCAATCATTTCCACGTTTGCCCGTGGGACGGTGGCTCTTGTGCCATCGTCAAATTCCACCTCAAGCACTCGTGCTTTTGATTCCGACTCAAGCTTCTGCAGGGGAGAGGGAAGATCGGTGACTTTGCCCAACTGGCCGAAATACGGGTGGCGAATAACGCGGACCACCGAGCCGGCCTGTAATCCTTGAATTTCCTCAGACCTGGCCGATTCCTCGACCTTGACCTGGGAGGCTGCCGGAATAACGACTTCGGGCCGGATAACACCGGCGCGAATCTGGGTGGCGCCGTTGATACAGGCCATTTCACCCTCGTGCTGCTTGAGTAGTTCGTACGTCTTGGCCGCCATGTTCATTTGGCCAAATCCCTCGGTGATCACCAAGGTGGTCGAGATGTCCTCGGAGCCGGTGATGGCCACACCGATGTCGTAGCCGAGGAAGTCGCGCAGGTCCTTGTCATCTAATCCGCCGACAACGATTCCCCTGATGCCAGTCTTGAGGGCTTTCCTGAACGCGTCTGCTGTCACCAGCGAACCGCCCACGATGATCATATCCTTCATCTCCGGTTTGATCAAATCCTCGCTCAGGACGGTGCTGTTGTCGGGGGTGGCAATCATGATGTTGCCGGAGGTCTCGCCGCCGATACCGAAAATGCCTTGTACAAAGGAACCGACACAGGTGACCACTACGCCCTCGTTGGGGATGACCTCGGTTACCTTGCCTTTGAGGTACGCCTTGACCTCGACCGGAATCGGCTCACCGCGCTGGAGGACCTGGCCGGTGACATGGGATATGGATTCCACCTTACCATTGATAGTAGCTTCACAAGTTGAGGAAAACCACTTGATGAAGGACTTTTTGACGGCCAGGGGCTCGCCTTCCTTGATCTCGTCGCCCTCCTTCTTGACCATCACCAGCTCAAGGTCTTCCGGCGGGAGGCCGAGCTTGTTGGCGACATTGAGCGGGACGACATTCCCGGGAAGATGAGTGCGGGCGACAACCTCGTCGGGGTTGACCTCGTCACCTACTTTGACAACTACATCTCCCTTGAGGGGGAGAATCCGGCGTTTCTTAACCAGCAGTTCTTCGGTTACCTTTAAACCCGGTGTATAGGCATGTGCCATAACGTTACCTTCCTATATACAGAACTATTTTTGACGTGCTCTTTTGCGCCTTATTAGGGTTATTAAGACGACCACCAGTGCGACTATTACCGCTATGGGGATAAAGTGTGATTCCCCAGACTTATCATCAGACTTATTCTCGACCTCGACCTCGGTCATTTTCACTTCTTCAGGGGCGAAGGCCGCATCGATGTTCTCTGTCGAGAACGAGTTGATCATCTGCTCAAATATGGTTTTACTCGCATCAAATGCGGAATCGGGGGAATAGCAGAAGAATCTCGCCACGCCTTTCTCATAAAACTTCAGCATCAGCAAGTTCTTCTTGAACGGTTCGCCCTTCTGGGTGACCTTGTTGAGGACGGAGGCTATCTGTTTTTCGCGGTCGTAGTTTGGATTCTCGGATTTCAGGTTGACCAGATAGTCTCGCATGGGAGCGTACTTGAACTTCTTGGCAAAAGAGTGGCCGAATTCGTTGAGAATCGAGTCCTTCTGCTCTTTGGTCAGATCCCTAACCGTATCGACGGTCAGGATTAGGTAGTTGCCGTCGAAGAAGGGGCTATTGCTGGACGGGGCGAAAACCGCCTCGTAGTTGTAAACATCACGACTGACCTGGCCGCGGCTGAGGAAGACATCGACCGTATTATAGTCAATCTGTTCCCAGTCATCGGGGAAGGTGAAGTAGAAGCCGCCGTTGAGACTGACATAGTTCCTGGTGGAAACCGCCGGCGAAAAGGCCAGGACGATTGCGACTATGGCAAGCAGTGTCGCCAGGAGACTGGCTTGTTTACCCTTGTGCGTCACCTCTATTACCCTTTCTTTCCGCCAGATGCTCCAATTGCTCTTTCGGATAGATGTTCAGTTCCGCCATCCACTCAGTCAGATGTCTGACGCGATCGCTTTCGGAGAGCGTTGACAGGTCAAAAGGACGGCCGCGGCCGTCGAGAATGACCCCGACCACGCCGCCGTGCAGCTCGCGTTCCACCTTGTTACCTTTGCCGGCGCCGAGATCGAAGCCTCGCTCCGGCTCCAGCACGGCCTTGGCTTTCTCCGGAAGACCGTTTTCCTGAACGCCCAGTTCGAGGCACTTCATCTCCAGGTAGTTCAGAGTCCCGGAGACGGTTCCTGAGGGCAGCTCGATATGGTATTTCATCATCGGACCCGGCTTCTTGACCGGTCCGCTGGGCGCCACGCAGGTTCCCAGGTGAATCAGGCAGTCTTTCTCGAATACCTCGGTGGCCGCTTTCGGTTGCACCTCGGTCAAAACGCCCAGCTGGGGCATCATGAAGATAGAGTCAACCGCCAGCCGGGTGATGCCCTCGGGCAGGAAGGAATCGATCAGCATCAGGGCCGCCTGCTGCCGGCGCGGAGCGTGAGAAAGCACACCGCCGGAACCAATGAGCATATTCAGCGTCATCATGTTCACGATGGAGGCGCCGGACGCTCTCTGATCGAAGGCATCGGCAATCGTGCGCTGCTGCTGCACGCCCTTGAGTACGGTGGCGAAATTCTTATGCTGAATAAAAGCCAGTCGAAGCGCCTCTTTGGCGATACCCTGTTCAAACACCAGTTCTTCCATCGACTGCGGGATAGTGGTCGGGCGGATCATCTTGTTTTTAATCCGGTTGCGAAGGTCGCGCTCGTCCATCGGGAACGGTACCCAGCGCATTACCATCGGCAGCGTCGCCTCGGCGAAAACGTTGGAAACGCTGTAGGACATGCCCAGGTTGGCCGAAACGGTGCGGTTAAACACCGACTTGCCCCCGGGACGGAAAACCGAGAAAACGTCCGTGGTGGCACCGCCGATATCAACGCCGACCGCTTCGATATTGTACTGCTCGGCAATACTCTGGATAATCAGGCCGACGGCACCGGGGGTGGGCATGATAGGGGCGTCCGTCCAGGACATGAGCTTTTTGTATCCGGGGGCCTGGGCCATCACATGTTCCATGAAAAGCTCGTGAATTTCCTCACGGGCGGGGCCCAGGTTCTCGCGCTCGAGAACCGGGCGGAGATTGTCAACCGTCTTGAGGTCAACCTTGCCGGCCAGGGTTTCCTCGACGTTGCCGACTGCGTCTTTGTTACCGGCATAGATGATTGGCAGCTTGTAACTCGAGCCCAGGCGCGGTTGCGGGTCGGCAGCGGAGATAAGCTCGGCCAGTTCGACCACGTGGGTAGTAGTACCACCATCGATGCCTCCCGACAGAAGAATCATGTCCGGCCGCAGATGGCGAATTCGCTCGATCTGTTGGTGGGGGAGACGCTTGTCGTTGGAAGCGATCACGTCCATCACGATAGCTCCGGCGCCCAGGGCGGCGCGCTCGGCCGATTCGGCCGTCATAGAGCGTACCACGCCAGCCACCATCATCTGCAGACCGCCACCGGCCGAGGAGGTCGAGATATATACATCAGTGCCCTCCTTGTCCTTGGCGGGGCTGATGAATTTGCTGTTTTCATCAAGGATTTTTCGCCCGGAAAGCTCCTCCACCTCCGCGACGGCGTTGAGTACGCCCATAGTCACGTCCTCAAACGGAGCCTCGACAGTGGTCGGCGCTTCACCTCGGGTGATGAGGCGGTATTCACCGTTCACAAACTCGATCAGAATAGCTTTGGTGGTGGTAGATCCGCAGTCGGTAGCAACGATTACTTTAATGTCTTCTGGATTTTCAAATTTTGCCATATGGACAACTCATTAAATTATTATTAACTTCGTTTCACATCATGTTATGGCGCACATCTTTATGGAATGAGAAGCTGACCATAAAAATGTACAGCCACAGGGGGGACATTATAACACGTGTTGCTGAGATTGTAAAGAGGCATTTTGACGCAGGAGCAACAATAATCGACCTCATATTCGACGGTAACCAACATGGCCACGCTTTTCGTTCCTATCCATAAAGACAAGCAGCGGTTGACCTTACGCCAACATTACAGCACCGCTTCGAATCAGTGAATAATTGACGCAAACGCGGTGTTAATCGTTCAATGCGATTGTTGACCGGATTCGATGCCGGTTTTTTAGCTTGACTTCGATTTGGACGGCTTATAAATTGAGTTTTGAATTTTTCGTGAGAAAAGTTCCTGTCATTACGATTTGATGTTTTGACCGGCTTTTTCGTTTTTTCAGGTAAGGGACGGCACAGAATTTTATTTAGGTCGTTTTTAAGGACTGAGAACTTGAATCATAATTGTCGGACAACTAAACAGACCTTCCTCAGGCGGGACTTCCTTCTCCTTGCATTCCTTATAATAGTTATTGCACCCACTTTGGCGGCGCAGCAGGCGTCCGACACGATGCCCGCTGATACCGTTGTGGCCGATTCGATCCTTGTGGCGCGCACTCCGGCCCCTCCAATCAGCGTAACCGTGCAGGATTTGCCCAATGATGCGGGCGGCTCCATTAAGGTCAACTGGGGATTGTCTCCGGACGACGTTGCCGGCGGCAAGGCAAGGAAATACCGGATTCTCCGCGCTGAAACTATTGACGGCCAGCGGCAGGAGTTTACGGAGATCGGCGATGTTACTTCGGGTGCCACCGAGTTTATCGATGGCAATGCCACAAGCGATGTGGAGTTCTACTATAAGGTAATGGCGGTCAATTTCCTGTCCGAAGATAACGAGACCATCTGGGAAGCGACTTCGAAATCCGACGAGGCTGGCCCGGTGAAATCATCCGCACAGTGGTTTGACTGGCGACGGATCAATGTTTTTGTCGGTGTCATCGTGCTGTGTGGATTCATTCTGTATTATATCAATCAGGCTAAAGCGGGTAAGAAACTGTTTATCCGCAAAATCGCCGGTCTGGAGGCTGTCGATGAGGCGGTCGGTCGGGCCACCGAAATGGGCAAAAAGATTTTCTATATTCCCGGCACCCAGGATATGGACAACGTCCAGACGATTGCCGGGGTGACTATTCTCGGGCGCGTTGCCGAAATGGCCGCCCAGTATGAAACCTGGCTGGAGGTTCCGGTATCACGTTCGCTGGTACTGGTCACTGCGAAGGAAGTGGTAAAGGAAGCTTATACCAAGGTGGGACGTCCGGACGCTTACCAGGAAGACCAGGTACACTATCTCACCGATGACCAGTTTGGTTATGCCGCCGGTATCGACGGCATGGTGGTCAGGGAGAAACCGGCGACCATTTTCTACATGGGCGCTTTTTACGCCGAGGCACTGATTTTGGCCGAGACAGGCAACTCTATCGGTGCGATTCAGATCGCCGGAACGGCGATGCCCTCACAGCTTCCGTTTTTCGTGGCCTCCTGCGATTACACTTTGATTGGTGAAGAACTTTTCGCGGCCTCCGCGTATCTGTCCAGGGAGCCGAAACTTCTCGGTTCGCTCAAGGGGCAGGATATGGGGAAGGCCGTTATTTTGATTGCGATAGTGGTCGGCGTTTTATTGGAGACGTTCGGCATCTGGAAACTTTCGAACTTGTTTACGGTTATTGATTAGTTATGCGTAGAGAAATTCCGCTGCTGATTACCGGTATTGTCGGCATCGTATTCGTCCTGCAGTATTTTATCCCGCATTTCCCGTTCAACCGCATGAACGCCTGGTTCTCCGACTGGTTCTCGATTGTGGCGGCTTTCGCCATTTGGCTGGGCGCTTTGAACCTGATGAAAATCTCGTTCCAGAAAGTTTTCCGCCGCAAGTCCGACTGGGGTTACGCGGTGGTTATCATAATGTCTTTCTTGCTTATGGCGGTTGTAGGGTTTGCCGAGGGTAAGGGCTTCCGTGATCAGGGAACGGCTTTTGACTGGTTGTTCCAATTCGTATACACGCCGCTGTCGGCGACCATGTTCGCCATCCTGGCTTTCTTCGTCGCTTCTGCCTCATACAGGGCTTTCCGGGCGCGCAATTTCGAGGCGACGCTCCTTCTATTGGCGGCCTTTTTGGTCATGCTCGGACGGGTTCCGACCGGTGACGTTCTCACCGGCTTTATGCCGGAGGGGATGCGCCTGTCGGCGGTCGCCTCGTGGATTATGAATTTCCCGCAAACGGCCGGTCAGCGGGCTATTATGATAGGTATTGCACTGGGACTGGTGTCTACGTCGCTTCGCATCATTCTGGGTATCGAACGTTCACATTTGGGCGGGGGTGACTAAGAATATGAGTACCAGAGCTAAAGAGTTAATCACGATTGCGATAATCGCGGTTTTTTCCGTGGTGATATATATTCTCAAAATTACCGGCGTAATGACGGGGATTGAGTTCTCCGGGACGGTTTCGACTATCATCATTATCGCCATTTTCCTCGCCCTGCTTGTGATCCTTATTCGCACCCTGCGCGGGCACCTTGTCGATCGGCGCACGGTATTCCTCTTTATAGCTTTTTCCGTGGCTTTGCCGCTGCTGATGAACATCTCGCAGAAGATCACCGTCTCTGGCGAAGTGGAACAGGTGTATAACGCGGTCATCGACCTGCAGCCCGGTTCCAGGGTGCTGGTATCATTCGACTACGACCCGGCATCGGCCCCGGAATTGCAACCGATGGCAGAGTCGTTTTTGCGTCTTTGTTTTATGCGTGACCTGAAGGTTATTGTGATGGGCTTATGGCCGCAGGGACCGCAGCAGGCGGAACTGGCCATGAGCACGATTCTTGAAGACGATGAGATGAAAGCCAAAAACATCAAATATGGCATAGACTACGTCAACCTTGGATACCAGGCCGGGAACGAGTTCGTGGTCCAGCGCATGGGCTCTGATTTCAAGTCGATGTTCCGCAAGGATTACAGCGGACGCGCCTATGATGACCTTCCGCTGGTTAAGAACGTTAAGAATTTCTCCAATATAGATTACAGCTTCAATCTTTCGGCCGGTTATCCCGGCACCCAGGAATGGGTCCAGGTGGCCGTGGATCGTTACGGTTTGAAGATGGGCGGTGGTAACACCGCCGTGCAGGCGCCGATGATGTACACTTACCTCAATGCCGGCCAGCTGGAAGGGTTGCTGGGTGGCATGAGCGGCGGTGCCGAGTTTGAGTATCTGGCCAATTTCACCGGCAAAGCAACCAAGTATATGCTTTCACAGTCGTTTGCCCACATGGTGGTGGTGGCGTTCATTATTATCGGTAACGCGGCCTTCTTCAGAAGTGGCCGGGAGAAGAAGCTTTGATTGCGCATGCTGAGAGGACCCGTTAGGCTATGGAACACTTTGCACTCTGGCTCGCAGCCTTTCTGACGCTGGGAATTGTCTCGTTTTTGTACAAGGACAATCCCTGGTATAAGTTGTGTGAAGCCATCTTTGTCGGCCTTTCCGCCGGATACTGGTTCGTGGTTCTGTTTTGGGATAATATCTACGGCAAGTTCTGGGTCGGTGTCTTTCCTCTCGAGGAATTCGATGAGGCCGGGCGAGAGATCACGGCCGAGCCGGACTACTGGTTGTTTGTCGGGGCGGCGCTGGGCATCCTGATGCTGATGCGGCTGGTTCCGAATATTGGCTGGATATCTCGATGGCCGCTGGCTTTCATCGTCGGAAGTACGGCCGGTCTGTATCTTATAAACTATTTCTCGTCCAATATGATGCGGCAGGTGCAGGGGACTATCGTGCCTTTGTTCGGCGCCGGTTACGATGCCTCGGCTTACGCTATTGTCGGTAATATCGTCGTTGCCGTCGGCACCTTCGCCGGGCTGGTGTACTTCTTCTTTAGCAAGGAGCATCGGGGCGTGTTTGGCGGCACAGCTAAGGTGGGCGTCTTCTTTCTGATGTTAACTTTCGGCGCCTCGTTCGGTTACACCGTCATGAGCCGTATGTCGCTGCTGATCGGACGAATGGATTTTCTACTCGGGGATTGGTTAGGGATGATTAAGTAGTGCTGGCTCGTCTTCCCAAAAACCTGCCAGGCGGCGTATCGCTGATTCTGCCTTTTCTTTTTATCTGTTTCTCTTTCTCTCCCGTTCTCTCTCAGGGCATAGAGGCCGAGGTTGACACTCTCGATCCGGCGGTGCCGGACTCGGAGTTGGTCGTGGCCGCGCCGGTGACGTCGCTGATCGCGTCGGATTACAAGTACGACAACGGTGAGGTAATTGAATTGTCGTGGGTGCCGTCTATCGATGATCAACTGGTCGGCGGAAATGTGATCGGCTACAGCTTGTACCGGTCGGAGAATGACGGCGAACCGACCCTGATTGCGGAGTTGTTGCCGGGCGTTAATAATTACACCGACGAGGGTTTGTCCCGTCTGAGCACCTACCGCTACACGATTTTGACCCTGACTGTCAACCATGAAACCCCCTCCACCATGACCGCCCCGATCACTCCCGAGAGGGAGTGGATAAATTTTGACAAGAAATATCTGTTTTTGATTGCGTTGATAATCGGTGGATCGGTGATGTTTTTCATTGAAACGGCCCGTCGCGGCAAGAAGCTCTTTGTACGCAAGATTGCCGGTCTGGAAGCCGTCGATGACGCTGTCGGTCGAGCTACCGAAATGGGACGGCCGATTCTCTTTATCCCCGGCATTCTGGATATGGATGATGTTCAGACGCTGGCCGGATTGACTATCCTCGGACGCATATCACGCATTATCGCTGATTACGATACCAAGATTTTCATGCCGGTGTCGCGCTCGCTGGTGATGACGGCCGGCCGTGAAACAATTAAAGCGGCATACCAGGCCGCCGGTCGCCCGGAGAAGTACAGCGACGATATGGTTAGTTATGTAACCGACGAGCAGTTCGGTTACGTGGCAGCCGTGGACGGCATCATGGTGCGTGAGAAACCGGCCACGGTGTTTTTGCTGGGAGCGTTCTTCGCTGAGTCGCTCATCCTGGCGGAGACCGGTAACTATATCGGGGCTATCCAGATTGCGGGCACGGCTCGACCGGCCCAGTTGCCGTTCTTTATCGCTGCTTGCGACTTCACCCTGATAGGGGAGGAGTTATTCGCAGCATCGGCATATCTCTCCGACGAGCCGAAAGCGCTCGGCTCGCTCAAAGGACAGGACGTGGGTAAAGCACTGGCCATGGTGATTATCGTGGTCGGCGTTTTGGCCATCACCATTGGACAGGCGTGGCATGTCGACTTCATGATGAGTCTGGTCGACACACTAACGAATATATTTTCAACGAAGTGATTGAGACATGAGACGTCAGATACCGCTTTTTATAACATTTTTTGTAGGCACGCTGCTGATATTCTCAGTGTTTATCCCGCCCATGGAAACCTGGGGTGAGGATTTCACGCTGTTTTTTGATATCATCGCGGTGTTTGCCTTCTTCCTCGGCGGTGGTAACCTGATGCGTGTCCATTTTAATAAGCTCACCCGCCGCAAGCAGGATTGGACCTACTCAATCGTCACGCTGGCGGGCTTTTTCTTCATGCTCGTACTCGGGCTGCTAAAGATCGGCAACCCGGGCGGCATCGCGGCCTCGGTCACGGCTGAAGGCTCCTGGTTCCAGACGATGTTCAACGACGTGTTGAACCCACTGCAGTCGACAATGTACGCACTGCTGGCCTTCTTCGTCGCCTCGGCATCGTACCGGGCTTTCCGGGCCAAGAACCGGGAGGCAACGATTTTGCTGGTGGCGGCCTTTATCATTTTGCTGGGTCGCACCCCGTTTGGTATGTATCTCACGGCGTGGGTGCCGGAATCATTCTCCGTACTGCAAATTCCGAACCTGGCTATCTGGATTATGAACTCACCCAACCTGGCCGGCCAGCGAGCTATTATTATTGGTATCGGTCTGGGTGTAGTTTCTATGTCGATGCGTTTGATACTGGGTATCGAGCGCACATACCTTGGAGATGACAGTGGGTAATATCGGCATAATCATATCATTGGTAATCATTTTTGGCGGCCTGTTGGCGCTATTGATCCGGTCGGTTATGGCCAAAGAGGTGGATCGCCGCGTTATCTTCCTGTTCATCTTCGTAGCCGTGGCGGCGCCGATTCTCTTTCCGATTACTTTCGAAGAGAAAGCGACCCCGGTGGTGCGGGCGGTCTTCGACAAGATTGAGAGCCTGCCGGCCGATTCCAAGGTGCTGCTGTCGTTCGATTTTGACCCGGCGATGGCTCCCGAAGTTCAGCCGATGGCCAACGCCATCAGTCGTCATTGCCTGGAGCGAGGGCACAAGGTGGTGTTTATGTCGCTGTGGGCGACCGGCCAGGCGCTTTTGACCCAGTCTCTGGATCAGTTTATTCTTCCCGGATTTCCTGACATACGGGATGGCGTGGACTATGTCAATATCGGTTACAAAGCAGGTAACGAGGGTGTTCTCAATGTAATTATTACCGACTTCCGCAAGATGTTCCCGACCGATGTCAACAGTATTCCTCTCGACAGTATCAGCCTGTTCGATAATATCAGGTCCTGTAAGGATATGGACCTGGTGGTGTCGATTGGCGGTGGCAAGCCCGGCCCCAAGGAGTGGGTGCTGTTTATCGGTGATCCCGGCGATGTCCCGGTGGCTGTCGGCACCGCGGCCGTGGTCGCACCGCAGTTGTACCCGTATTATCCCAACCAGGTGGTCGGTATTCTGGGCGGAATCAAGGGGGCTGCCGAGTACGAGTCAGAGCTGGTTCATAATTATCCCCGTTTCAATGAGATGGGAACACCGGGTCTGCGTATGATGGGTCCGCAGACATTGGCCCACATG